>CBDUWG010000010.1:0-13794 GCA_965370845.1 uncultured bacterium | reverse complement strand
ACAGCCAGTATAACCCATATGCCCTAATTTGTCAAGAAATAATGACATAGCTTTAGACAAAAAACGGATATGAAGGAGATAGAAAAGCGTTTTCGATCTTACACGGATACAAAAAAGGGTTGCACAATTTTCAACGACTCGCGCAACCCCCTCATTTAGGTTTTTGAGTCACCTGCATCTACACTGCTATTCGCTGTTGCTCAAGCTCCGGTCGAACTCGCCCACCTGATTGGATGCATCAGATTTATTGTCGGCCCAGTCCACGGCCTTGACGATGTAATAGTAATTGGTTAATACATCGCCGGCAGCACCCGGATCGAGATAGGTGGTGTCGGCTGTGCCGGCCAGGGAGTCGCCCGATGAGGCGGACGCGGTGCTCCGGTAGATCACATAGCGGACCCCTCCGATGTCGTCGTCAGATTGGCTCCAGCAGAGATACATATCATCAGAGAAGCTTTTGGTTCCGCTCTGCAGATCGATGGCCAGATCTGCGATGGCCTCCGGCGCCGTGGTGTCGCTGAAAAAGGACTCCTGTTTCTGGCACAGCATCCAATGGTTCGGGTCCAGCTCGACAGCCAGGGGCTCCTCCGAGAGGGTGAGCCAGAAATGCTCCTCGGCCTGGTCGATGGTCACCGTGTCCAGTATGCTCCCGGATGCCGTGGTGATGCCCAGCTCAACGGGCATATCGAAGATGGGAGCGTTCTCCTGAATTTGGTTCACGGCCACATACAGCACGTATCCCTTGGCTCCCTGGCCGGCATAGGACCAGAACAGATCGTATTCCGGAAATCCCTGATCGTAGATCCACTGATCGAAGAACCAGTCCAGATCCTGTCCGCTCACGGCCTCACAGACGGCCTGGAAGTCCGCCGTGACGGCGTTTGCATAGGCATAGGTGGCGCCATAGGTTCTCAGGATGTCGAAGAAGGTAGAGTTTCCCACCACGAAGCGCAGCATGTGCAGCACACAGCCGGCCTTCTCGTACTCCGTGGGAGAATAGATGTAGCCGAAGGGTGGGTCGTAGATGGGAAAACGATTGCCGGTGTTGTTCTCCCAATTGACATAATAATCCTGCATGTCATCCATGTAAGTCTGAAGCCCCACTTCTCCGTAAAGATGCTCCCACCACAGGGCCTCGCAGTAGGTGGCGAAGCCCTCGTTTAGCCACACGTCCCGATAGTCGTCGTAGGTCACCCAGTCGCCCCACCACTGGTGGGACAGCTCGTGGGCCACGATATGATCGTAGCTCTGGTTCCCGGTGATGGGAAAACCCCAGGAGGTGCAGGTCTGGTGCTCCATGGCGCCGCCCCAAGAGAAGCTGGCCATGCCGTATTTCTCCTCGATAAATGGGTAGGGACCGAACAGGTCGGCGTAGCAGGCGATCATCTCCGGCAGGTTCGAAAAGTCAACGACGGCGTCTGCGGAATCGCTGGGATCGACCCAGCAGGGGATCTCCATGGTATCCTGATCGGTGTAATACCACAGGCTGAAGGTAGCATACTGGGAGGTGGTAAAGCATATCAGGTAGGTGGAGATGGGATATGTCTCCGACCATTGGTAGGTGGCCTTCGATGTTTTCTCATCGAGCTTGGATCCGGCCAGGGTTCCGTTGGAGGCCACGATATAGCCGGCCGGCACGGTGATATTTATATCGGCGGTGGCCTTGTCGGAGGGATGATCATAGCAGGGGAACCAGCGGTAGGCTCCATCGGGGGCGCAGAAAGTATAGGTCACGCCCGGGTTGATGAACAGACCCACGCCGGCCAAACCGGTGATGGGGCGCCCGTGATAATGCACGGCCACCTGAAAGGTGTCCCCCTGGCTGATGGCAGATCCCAGATGGATCAGGAGCTGGTCGCTATCGCGAGTATAGGCTGTAGAATCTCCGTCCACGGTGATGCTGTCGATGACCATTCTGAAGAAGCGCAGATCAACGGTTGTCAAGGTATCCGTCTGGCTCTGGCAGTCGATGAACACAGAAGCCGTCCGCACGGTGTCGCCGGGGATATCGATGTCCATGTTGATCTCATAGTGCAGAACATCATAGGAGTGGGGAGTATAGGATTTGGCGTCCCGCGACAGTGGCTCCAGCCGGGCTTTGCCCGCACGCAGCAGATCCCGGTCCTTGGGCAAGGGAATCGTTTGCCCGGTCTCGGTCCCGAGGTGATCCGCCGGGGGCTGAGATGCTTCGCTCGAAGATGTCAGAGGTATTACCAGTATAGCCACAAGGATCATCGTTGACAGTAGATTTCTTTTCATGTGATTGTGCTCCTGCTGAAGTGCTGTACATTGCAGAGATTAGAGATCAGGGGGGGGAGGCATTGGAAATTGAAAATTTGCTCTATCTACAGCCCCAGAGACAGATTGCGCGATGGGCAACTGCTTACTACTGGCTGTCTCCTTGCCCTACCACGCAACACGCTTTCAAAACCTTGTCTCTAGAACTATAATATCACAAATCCCGAATCTTGTCAACTCTAAATGTGAGGTTACAAAAAGGGCCTTCTCGTATCTCGAGAGGACCCGAAAAAAATATCGTCAACCGGCAGAGTGCTCAGAGAAGAAAGCCAAGATGATTTCTCCGCTACACGGTGAAATACTTCTGCATGAACTTGCCAAAGAACTTGTAGTACAGCCCGCCCAGGATCCTATGCGGCCTTGTACCGCAGGGTGTATCTCAGATAATCGGGAATCGTATAGAGGTAGATGATGACCAGCACGACGAGGAAAAGCAGGTTCTCGTGCATGATCTCGACCACATAGCCGCCGATGCCGATCGAGAGCAGGACGGAGAACAAAGTGCTGGAAGTTCTGTGGGGCATGTGGGGCCGCTTTGGCTTTCTCGAGAGTACTACTACGATCCAGGCCAGCACCAGCGTGGCGATGATGACAAGAACTATGTTATATGGCCGGATCCTTCCCATGGCGATGAAGTAACCCAAGAAAGCGTAGTAGCAGATGAAGTCAACCACGAAGTCCAGATAATCACCCAGATGGGTTTCCTGTTTGAGCTTGCGGGCCACATAGCCGTCCAGCACGTCCGTTCCCAACAGCGCCAGGTAGACGACCAGCGCGGCCGCCGTGTGCCCGCCGTGGACCAGTGCCAGGACCGGGACGATCAGCACCAGTCGGAACAGTGTCAATAGATTTGGGAGGTTGACCATTGAACCGCCTATGATTGCTTCGGCAGCGCGATTCCCTTCTCCTTCAAGAATGCGCCGAATTCGACGTCCACTGACTTGATGTGCTTGACCAACCAGTTGCCCAGAAAGGTGTTGATTGCCTCAGCAAGGGCCGGGGTGGCGCCTTCCTCCCCGAAATCCTGTTCCAGATCGGCCAACGTATCCTTCAATTCCTGGTGTTTCGTCTTGTGGTCTTCCAATCCGGGATAGTCGTTCGCTATCATGTGCTTCTCTTCTGCAGAGAAGAGAAAATTGGTGTAATCAACCAGGAAATCAAGGGTCTTGGCGATTTTTCCACCACATCATAAAAAAGCTTACCTTGTCTCGATACTCACCTTCTCCATGACCACCTTCTGCAGAGGATTATCCCTTTTGTCCCGCTGGACCTCGGCGATCTTGTCTACCACATCCATCCCCTCGGTGACCTGGCCGAAGATGGTGTACTGCCCGTCCAGGTTGGGTTGGGGCTTCAGGCAGATGAAGAACTGGCTGCCGGCGCTGTTGGGATCCGGCTTGCGGGCCATGGAAAGGGTGCCCCGCAGGTGCTTGCGGCTGTTGAACTCGGCATCGATGGTGTAGCCGGGCCCGCCGGTCCCGTCATTGGAGCGATCGTCGTCCTTGGTCAGAGGATCCCCAGCCTGGATCATGAAGCCGGGGATGACCCGATGGAAAGTGATCCCGTCGTAAAAACCCTCCCCGACCAGCTTTTTAAAATTAGCCACGTGTTTGGGGGCATCCTCCTCGAAAAACTCCACAACGATGGTGCCCAGGGTAGTCTTGATGACGGCTAACTCCTGGCCTCCTTGGAGGGCAGCTTCCCCCTGTGTTTCTTCAACCTTCATCTCGGACTCCTCTTTTTTGCAGCCGAACACGCTCAACAGCATGAGAACTATCAAAACACCAATGACCAGAAATCTCTTCTGGTACATGTCTGCCTCCCTTCAGGTGAATAATGATGAGGTTAGATGACCTCGGCGATCTCCTCGGGAACCCACCCGGCCATACCATTGGGCAGGGAGATGAGATACCAGTTCTCCCTCTCCTGTCGAATTCTGACTTTGCTGCCCTCGTGAACGGTGAAAATCTTAGTGTATTCGTCCCCGGGGCCGCTTCTGGCATCGACAGTGGGAACCAGGACTACGGCCGGCGATACAATGCGCTGCTGGTAGATGCTGCCAAAAAGAGAGGTTCCCACTATGACTAAAAGAAAGCCCGTGATGATACTGAAGGCAAGGATTTTTTTTCGCAATCCAACTGTCTGTGTCAAGATGCCGGCCACTATGAGGGCTGCTGTGATCAGATAGAGGATAAAACTTCCCCTGGTCAGCTCAGCGATGCTGGCGGATCGAGCCAACCAGGTCAAGGCCCTGCCCGGAAGAGAGCCCTTTCCGGTGGCGATTTTGTCCACGGTCAACCCCTCGGCCAGGGCCAGGTTGGCGGTCACGTCCTGGTCCCGAGGCAAAGACCTCTTAGCCCGCTCGTAGAAGAGTATGGCCCGGCCTAACTGGTTGTCCTTGAAGTAAGCGTTGCCCAGGTTGTAGAGTACTACTCCGCTGGTTAAGCCCGATTGCCGGATCTGCTCATACAACTCGATAGCCTGCTGATATTGGCCCTCCTGATAGGCCTGGTTGGCCCGTTGAAAGAGGTGCCAGGCAGCACTTTGCGCTTGACTCCGTTGGGACAGGCCCACCAGCAGAAAAAGGCTCAGAACTGTGAGGGCAATCTTTTTCACCTTGACGAATTCCTCCTGCGGGTCCCCAGACCAGTTTTTTCCAGTTGCGATATGAGATCTCTGACCCGCTTCAACATTGTCTCCATGTCGGCAAGCTGGGAGCTGGCCGGAGCGAAGCGGGAATAATCGCAGGCATGCAGACAGTCCAGAATCTGCTGGACGAGTTGTTCCTCCATCTGCCATCCGGCCAGCTCGTTGCGGAGTTGTTGGCTGGTGCTGCCGCCCACGGAGATATTCAGCTTGTCACCGATATAGTTGGATAGTGTTCTGGCCATAGAGCTGTAAAACTGGGCTGAGGATTCAGGTCGCATTAACCTGTGGGTGGCCCGCAGGCCTTGACGGGACAGCCGGTATGCCCCTCGCCAGCGGGCGTATCCCACATCGGTCCTGATCCGGTCTCGTCGCCGGCGGGTGAGGATGGCGGCGAAGATGGCCAGCAGGGGAACGATCTGCAGGATCTGAAAGGCGCGGTTGCTGTAGAGGTAGCCGCCCTCATCTTTGATGGCCGCGGTGGACGGTTTGATGTAGCGGATGTCTCTGCCCAGCAGCTTGATCTCCTCCCGGCCAAGGCCCAGGGTCAGGGGGAATTCTCCCTTTTCACCGGGCAGAACCTCGATGGCGATGGGCTCTGTCCTGGCGGTCTGGTAGGTTTTCCTGGCGGGATCGAAATAATAGAACTGCACGGCTTCGATAAGGAATTGGCCCTGCCCCTTGGGGATCAACACGTACTTGTAGGTTTTCGTGCCCCCGATCTTATCCCCGGTGGTGGATATCTGCTCCTGAACCTCCGGCTCGAAGGATTTGAAGTTATCCAGGGGTGGCAAATGAGGAGCCGGGATGGTTTTCAGGTTGCTCTCTCCGCGAATCTTCACCACCAGCTGCAGAGCTTCCCCTGCCTTGGCCTGTCTCTGGTCCACGCTGGCCGTGATGCTGAACTGGCCCACTGCTCCAGCGAACCCTTGAGGTTTGCCCTCATCCGGCAGGGGCTCCACGGTGATGGTGACGGGTTTGCTGGTGATCCTGACCCGTTTGGTCCGGCCAAAGAAGTCGAAGAAGTCGCGGTTGCGTAGCCGCAGGTCACAGACCAGTTCCATGGGATCCACCTGGATCTTCCCGCAGGTGGTGGGGAACAGGGCCAGCTTCTTGAGCACGGCCACCTGGTATTGTTTGCCCCCGATGACCTGTTGCTGAAAGTTCAGACGATCCGCATTGTAGATTTCCTCCGCCCAGAACCCGGTGAAGGAAGGTACTTGCTCATACTGAACATTGGCCAGCTGTGTTCTGTTGTAGAGGGTATAGGTGACGGTCACCTGCTGGCCGGGATAGACCTTTTTGCGGTCGAAATCGGCCCGTAGAAATAGATCCTCGGACTGCAGGTTCTCCGTGGGGGAGGGAGGGGAGGGCGATGATGTCCCCGGGGATGGTTGTGTTTTGCCCTGGCCCGAGACGGAACCGGCGATCACCTCGATCTCGATGGATTCCGTCTTGTAGGTCTTGTCCTTGAACTTCAATGTGGCCGCGCCGATGGTTATCTTGCCCACCTCTCGCGGGCGGAGGGTGTAAAAGTGGTCGATGGTCTTGGAGGAGGTCATCTTTCCGTTGACCAGGGTGAACTGGGAGGAGGAGGAGCTGTTGGTGCCGACGATCTCGAACCCATCCATAGAGGGAAGATCCGGCTGGGAGATCCCCCCGATGTCCTTGCCGGAGACGGAGACGGTCAGGGTCAGATAATCGTCCAGGCCCACCCTGGTGCGGTCCACCGAGGCGGAGAAGGTCAGCTCTTCGCTCTGGGCTCCTATGGCACTGGCCAGAAGGGCTAAAACCACCAGGATGAAAGAGATATTCTTTTTATGGGCGCACATCTGATAAGAATCCCTGCCTGCCGGTCATTTTTTAAGTGAGAGATCCTGATTTTGCTCGTTTACCAGTCCAAGTCAGTTTTCGAGCCTCTAACCTGCTGGGCTCGCTGGTGCTGTTCCTGGGCCTTTTTCTCCTGCTCTTGAAGGGCGTTGAGCAGCAGCTGGGCCTCTTGCTCAGACATCTGTCCCGGTTTTCGCGGCTGGGGCGTCTGCTGTTCTTCTTCTCTCTCGCCCTCTGCCGCCTTTTGCTCTTGCTGCTGCTCCTGCTCTTGCTCCTGCTGCCCTTCTTTCTGCTCCTGCTCCTTCTGCTGCTGTTGTTCCTTTTGGTTCTGTTTCTGCTGGTCCGAGTCTTGCTCCTGCTGGTCTTCTGGAGGGGATTGATCTTGGGATTGCTGGGATTGCTCCTCAGGCTGTTGCTCCAGCAGATTCTGGACGAGCTCCAGGTTGTATTTAGCGTCCATGTCGTCGGGGTCCAACTTCAGAGTGCTCTTGTAAGCCTCAATGGCTTCTGGTAGATTTCCCAGGCGATAGAGAGTGTTTCCCATGTTGTAATAGGTCTTCGCCGCCAGATCCCGCTCCTGGCTGGAGAGAGTTCCCTGATATTCCGTCAGGGCTTCCTGCCATTGCTCCTGCTTGTACTGAACGGCTGCGATGTTATAGTGCAGAAGAGCCGACTCCGGATCCTCCAGCTGGGCGTCCCGGTATTCGCGCAGGGCATTGTCGTAATTTTCCCGATGATACTCTTTATTTCCCTTGCGTACCTTGCCGGCCACCGAGCCCCATGAGCTGGCCGGGACGGCGAACAGGGCCAGAATCAGGCAGACGATAAAGGAACCTCTCCATCGCTGTAAATGTTCATGCGCTTTGGTCACCATTTGATCGCTTCCTTTTCCTGTCGCCCAGAGCGGCCTCGGCCGTCAACAGCAGAATCGTCGCCAGAACGAAAAACTGATAGCGTTCCTGGCGAAGGTCGAGCTCCCTGGATTTGAGCTCTTTTCTCTCCATCTGGGAGAGCTCGTCCAAGATCGCCTCCAGCTCCATCTCGCCTGTACTGGCGCGATAGTATCTGCCGTCTGTCTCCAGAGCGATTTTCTGCAGGGTGAGTTGATCAAGTCTGGACATCACCGTTTCCCCGCGGCGGTCCTTTTTATACTCCAGGAGTTCCCCTCGTTCGTCGCGGATGGGAATAGGTACTCCCCCCGGTGAGCCCACACCGATGGTGTAAATACGTATTCCCTCCCCGGCCGCCTCCTTGGCCGCCGCCACCGGATCGGATTTGTGGTCCTCTCCGTCGGTGATCAGGATTATCGCCTTGTGCTTGCGCTCTTTTTGCTCGAAGACCCGGCTTGCAGTCTGGATGGCCTTTCCGATGGCAGTGCCGGATTGGGGGTGGGTGTCCATGATGTCCAAAAACATTTTGGCAGCGCCATAATCGGTAGTCAGGGGACACTGAACGAAGGCGTCACCGGCGAAGGCTACAAGAGCCACTCTGTCTCCCTGCATCCGGTCGATGAGGGTGGAGACCTCGTTTTTGGCCCGTTGGAGTCTGTTGGGCTTGATGTCCTCGGCCAGCATGCTGTCGGAGGTATCCAGGGCGATGACGATATCTATCCCCTTACGGCGCACCATGTGCAGCGTTTTCCCCCATTGTGGTCGGGCCAGGGCCAGCACGGTTAGCAGGACGGCCAGGACGACCAGAGTGAGCTTGAGCTTTCGCTTGCGGCGGCTGAGGGAGACGGCCAGCCGATCCGCCAGGTCCGGGTGGACAAAGGTGAGCAGGGCCTTTTGTTTTCGTCGAGAGGCCACGACCAGAAAGATGATCATAAGCGGAATGAGCCACAGCAGGGAAAGCATATGGGAATAGGCAAAACTCATGAATTTTTACCTCAGGGGATTTTTCGCCATCGCGTGTGAGCCAGGACGATCTCCACCATCAACAACAGGAAGGCGGGCATCAGGGCCCAGTGGAATTTCTCCGAGTACTCCACGTATTTGCGGGTTTTCACCATGGTTTTTTCCATCTGATCGATCTGGGCATAGATAGAGGAGAGTTTTTGAGCATCGGTGGCCCGGAAGTATTGTCCGCCGGTGATGCCGGCTATCTCGATCAGGGTTTGCTCGTCAATTTCCACCGGTATGTGCACGTATCTTTTGCCGAAGATTGGATCCTCCACCGGGTAGGGGGCTTTGCCTCTTTTCCCGGCCCCGATGGTGTAGATCTTGATGTGGAAAGCAGCGGCCATCCGGGCGGCGGTGATGGGATCGATCTCCCCGCGGTTATTGATCCCGTCTGTGAGCAGGACGATAACTTTGCTCTTTGCCGGGGAGTCGCGCAGGCGGTTGATGCTGGTTCCCAGTGCCATGCCGATGGCCGTGCCATCCTCGATCATGCCGATCTGGATGCTATCCAAAAACTGCAGCAGAATATCCTGGTCTAAGGTCAGCGGGCACTGGGTGAGGCTCTTGCCGGCGAAGACCACCATGCCCATGCGGTCGTTATTGCGCCCGGAGATGAATTGAGCCGCCGCATCTTTGGCTACGTGCAGCCGGTTCTTTGGCTTGAAATCCTCGGCCTTCATACTGCTGGAGATGTCCAGGCACAGGATGATGTCGATGCCCTCGGTGAGGATCTCCTCGTTGTGCCGGCCCGATTGCGGTCTGGCCAGGGCCAGGACGAACAGAAAAATGGCCAGGGTCCTCAGAACCAGGGGCAGGTGATGAAGAGTTGGGGTCCGGGAGTGCGCAACTCCTTTCACCAGGCCCAGATCCGAGAAGATGAGGCTGGCCGTGCGCTTTTTTTTGCGCCGCAGCGTCCAGCAGATGAGGCCAGGTATGATCAGCAGCAGGAGCAGATAATATGGATGTGCCAGGCGCATCTATCCACCTTATTCTTCAGGAGAGTTCTCTCCCTTGCCGGCGATCGCCGGGGTGGCAGAGACAGGTAGCTCCGGGATCGCTGCCAGGGGTTCGTTTTTAGTGGCGGAGACCAGCCGGCGGGCCTCGTCCAGAGCGCCGTTTATTTGTTGATCGGCAGGGACATGCTTGGCGAACTTAACCAGGTCGCATTCTTCAAAGAAGGGCCCAAATAGCCCGCTGTGTTCTGCGGGCAGGGAGGCCCTGTTCATCTCTGCCATCAGCTCCATTGTGGTCAGCTCCATGGTTTGGATGCTGTACCGCCGGGCGATGTATCTCTTGATCACCTCGCAGATCTCCGTGTAGAACTGCTTGATCAATCCCCTGTGGACCAGATTCAGGGAGGCGATGCGTTCAAGCTCCTCCAGGGCGATCTCGTGGGCCGGCCGCGGCGGGCCCTGATACTCGATGGTCCGCAGATCACGGTGCATTTTCCTCTTGCGCAGGCGTAAAAACAGAGCTGTCCCGGCGAAGGCCAGAATCAGCCCGGTCGCCAGCCAGTAGATCCAGATCCGGCCACCGGGCAGGCTTAGCGGCGGTTTGATGTCCCTGATATCCCCATCCATGCTGGGATGGAGGCTCTCCACGGTGATGCTGATCCCCGAGGCGCTGACGGTATCGGCTTGGCCTGCAGAATCGGTGTAGACGATCTGTGCTGGTGGGATCTGCAGATCCCCTGTGGTGAAGGTGGAGATCAGCCAGCGAACCCGGCTCTGGAGGCGTCCGTCCCTCAGCTTCTCATCGGGCAGCACCTGATAGTCGCGAACCTCAAATTGGCCCAGGTTGGCCGCCGGTGGGGGGGGGTGAAAAGATACCTCGGGGTCGTGGGTGATGGTCAGGGTGTAGGTGATCAGATCGCCGATGGAGATGGTGTCTTTGTCCACGGAGGCCGTCACAAAAAACCGCTCCTGGCCCCAGATATTGATGGCGAAAATGACCAGGATCAGGGCTATTACCCAGGTTGCCTTGCAACAGATCGTTGTCTGATTCCGGATGATACCGATCATTTTGCCGACACCTCTTGTTCCATCAGGTCTTCCACTTCAGGGGAAAGGGTATTCGCGATCCTCCCGGCCAGCAGACAAACCGGGGCACCGCTGGCATCGCATGCCTAAACCCCATCCTGCTTCTCCCTGCCGCTGCGCAGGGTAGTGGTCTTTCCCGCGGCGTTGGGACCTAGAAGTCCTAGAATCTCCACCCTTGCCGATGGTTCTCGTCTATCGAAATTTCTTGGCCCGCATCTTGAAGAACTGCATCAGCGGAAGCAGATACGGATCCTCGGTCATGTCCAGAGAGATATTTACCGCATCCACATTCATGGCTGCGAACTGCCTGGTCCTTTCCCGGTTCAGCCGGGCGCTGCTCTCGGTGAAACTCTGCCGGAAGGATCGGTCCGATGTATCCCTCAAGATTCGCTCTCCCGTCTCGGCGTCCTCAAGCTCCACGAACCCCACGTTGGGCAAGGTCTGTTCCCGGGGATCGGTGATAGAGATGGCCACCAGGTCGTGTCTTTTGTTGGCCACGCGCAATGCCCGCTCGTATCCACTGCACAGGAAATCGGAGATGAGGAAGACCACCGCCTTGCGCCGGGTGAGTCGGTTGAGGTAATCCAGGGCGGCGGCGATATCGGTCCCTCGCCCATGAGGACGGAAGTAGAGCAGTTCCCGGATGACTCTGAGGACATGTTTGCTGCCTTTCTTGGGGGGTACGAACTTCTCCACCTGGTCGGTGAAGATGATCAAGCCTACCCGGTCGTTGTTCTTGATGGCCGAGAAAGCAAGCAGGGCGCTGATCTCGGCGGAGATCTCCCGTTTGGTCTTGCGGCAGGTTCCGAACTCCCCCGAGGAACTGGCGTCTACCATGAGGATCACCGTCAGCTCCCGCTCTTCCACGTATTTCTTGACGAAGGGATGACCCGTGCGGGCGGTGACATTCCAGTCGATGGTCCGGATGCTGTCGCCCGGCTGATACTCCCGGACCTCGGAGAACTCCATACCCCGGCCCTTGAACACGCTGTGGTATTCGCCGGAGAAAACGTCGTTGACCAGGTTGCGGGTTTGAATCTCGATCCGGCGGATCTTCTGCAGGATTTCCTTGGGCAGCATCTCAGGGGACCTCGATCTTATCGAAGATCTTCTGCACGATCTGCTCGGAGGTGATCTCCTCCGCCTCCGCCTCGTAGGTGACGATGATCCTGTGGCGCAGGACATCCATACCTATGGATTTTACATCCTCGGGAGTGACGTATCCCCGCCGGTGCAAGAAGGCGTGGGCCCTGGCGGCGATGTTCAAATAGATTGATGCTCGCGGAGAAGCCCCGTACTCGATGAGCCCCTTGATCTCCTCCAGCCCATATTCCTCCGGGTTCCGGGAAGCGAAGACGATATCCAGGATGTAGTTCTTGATCTTTTCGTCCACGTAGATCATGTTGATCGTGGAGCGGGCGGCGATGATCCTATCAGGGGCGATCACCGCCTTGATCGTTGGCACATGTCCGGTGGTCATCCGGTCCATGATCTCCCGCTCCTCCTGTTTGCTGGGATAGGTGATGTTCAGTTTGAGCATGAATCGGTCCACCTGAGCCTCAGGGAGAGGGTAAGTACCCTCCTGCTCGATGGGATTTTGGGTGGCCATCACCAAAAAGGGGTCGTCCAGGGGATAGGAATGGTCTCCGATGGTCACCTGGCGTTCCTGCATGGCCTCCAACAGGGCACTCTGTACCTTGGCCGGGGCCCGGTTGATCTCATCGGCCAGGATGAGATTGGCGAAAATAGGCCCTTTTTTAGGAACGAAATCTCCCGTTTTCTGGTGGTAGATCATGGTGCCCAGCAGATCGGCGGGCAACAGGTCCGGCGTGAATTGCAGGCGCCGGAAAGAAGTTTGGATGGAGTCGGCCAGGGTCTTAACGGCCAGAGTCTTGGCCAGGCCGGGAACTCCCTCCAGGAGGATATGACCGTTGGCTAACAGGCCGATGACCAGCCGTTCCACCATGTACTTCTGGCCGACAATCACCTTGTGGATCTCCGTGAAAAGCTGCTCTAAAAATGCGCTCTCCTGATTAATTTTCTCGTTGAGCGCCGCGATGTCCTGATGCATCTTTACCTCCTCTTCCGCTGTTGGCTGATCTTGGGTCTTAGGGCAAACGAGTATATTTTATGACGCCGGATTCGCTCACCACGTTGCCTGAAAATGTCAGCAAGCCCGAGCAGCGATTGGCGCGAGTGCGGGGGTAGGGGAATGATCTCCTCTGGAAAGTTGCAATGTTATCCTCTACCGGTTCATGCGTTGGCAGACCACGTTAGATGATTGCCAGCAGCAACTTCTGTGATGATAAAGACATCTTCATACGGAGTCGAAATCTATAAGGAAAATCGTGAAGTAATACATACAATCAATCGTCCTGAAAATCAAGCTTTTTTTAAGGTTCATGACGGAGCTTTTATGTTCTGCTGAAAAGTCTTGACATTTCCCTACTTTTTCACTAATATTCTGATGAAGACTAAAACGTGTTCGTAGTGTGGGAGCATCGAGGAAAAAATCTACAAAGCTTGATATGAACCGGATTCTGGATACTGGATACTGGATGGAACTGGATCCAGGATCCGCCTTTCTCAACTCTCAGAACTCTCTCAACTCGCCTAACTCTCTTAACTCTTGTCAAGAAAACGGATTACGTCTTTTATATTTGGGGACGAACAGGAACAGAACACAAACAGAAAACAACATCACCAAAGTATCACCACCAATAAGGAGGGTTAAAGATTATGCGGCTTTCCACAAGAGGAAGATATGCCAGCAGGGCGATGTATGATCTGGCGTTACATAATCAGGAAGGTCCTGTGCCGCTGCGGGAAATTTCAGCACGGCAGGACATCTCGGTGAAATACCTGGAGCAGCTCTTTTTAAAGCTTCGCAGAAAGGGTCTTATCAGCAGCGTGCGGGGGCCTGGAGGGGGATATCTTCTGGGCAAAAGTGCCAACGAGATCACCATGAGAGAAATCCTTCAGGCCGTGGAGGGTCCTCTGACCCCCGTTTTCTGTACGGACGATCCGCCAGGCAAGAAGTGCAAGAGAGCCGACGACTGCATGATGCGAAATTTCTGGCTGCA
>CBDUWG010000009.1:0-13799 GCA_965370845.1 uncultured bacterium | reverse complement strand
GAAAGGAGGCAGAGAATCCGCTTTTGTCGGAGATAAGCACCAGGTCCCCGGAGTTGGTCAGACCGTTGCCCACGGTGGTATCCAGACCGATGGTCAGCAGCACCACCCTGGTGCAGTCGGCATGGGCTCGCAGGAAGGAACCATACTCACCGGCGTATTCCGGGTCGACGATCAGGGCATAGCCTCCGGCGGGAATCGCCGTCCCCGGCACCCCCCAGTCAGCGATGCCGGTGTAGTCCAGGATGGTGTCGTTGGTGTCGGCGGCATCGGCCAAACGCCAGCCCAGCACATCGATGGGGGCGTCCCCCCAGTTGAAAAGCTCCACGAACTCCCCGGTGTCCTCGTCCACAGCATTGGCCATCACCTCATTGATGACGATGGTGGGCACCCCGATCCGGGCGCCTGCGGAACGGCCCGGGACCATCAGGACAAAGCAAAGGATCACAGCAGCTCTCATGATAGCTCCTCCTGGTGTCGGTGTCTCGTCTCTGCGGTTCTAATCAGCCCGTGGTGTTAGCCCGGGAGCTGGGTATGGCAGCGGGAGGGAGTTTCCCGCGATTGTACCGGGGTCTTTTTTCGACCATCACCTCCTCTGGTCGGCCAGGATCACATCAGACGATTTCTTTTCCTCACGGTCCACTCGGCGGCCAGCAAAAGGACCAGGGCGATGAGTATCACGGGGTGATTCCACAACTCGATCTCCCGCCGGTGGGAAGTCTCCCGGCTCTCGAAGTGCAGGTGACCGGGCAGTTCTGCGGCACTGTCCAGGTGAAAGTAAGCGCCGCCGCTGGCCAGGGCCATGGCCCTGAGCAACTCCTCATTCAGCTCCACTTTCTCGAACTCCAGGCTGTATTCCTCCACCACAACCTCTCCCCCAGCCTGCCCCACCTTTTGGCCCCCCAGAAAAATTTCGGCCCGATAAAGATACTCCCCGGGGGTCAGCACATCCAGCTCGCCCCGGTACCGCCCATCCCGGCGACCGCTCTCGAACAGGTTCCCCTCTGCCTCTATCTGTCCGGGCATCTGTTTTCTCATGACCTTCACCTTCACCTGGGCCCTGTCCATGGGCCGATAGCTCTCGTCGTACAACTGGGCCCGGAAGGCGATCCTCTGCCCCCCACGGAAGACATTGCTCTGCGGGTAAACCCGAATGAGCTTGCCCTGCTCCCGTGTGCTCAGCCAGCGAATGGCGTTCGACCAGAAGCGGTCGTAGATCTGGCTGCTCTTGCCCAGGCCCTGGAGCATAAAATCCCAGCGCCATATGGGGTAGGCGGCCGCGACCATCGTTTTCCCGGCACCCGCCTGCTGGACGGCGATGACAGGCAACTTCTGCTTCCCCACCTCCAAGACCGGATGCACGGCCAGGACCGTTGCTCCCGGCTTGGGCGGGCCAAACTTATTTAAACCCAGAAATGGAGGCAGATCCTGCCATACCCTTTCCGGGTCCAGCACATCTTCGGCCAGAGCCATAACCGGATGCACCCGGCCAGCCGGGGTGAGCTCGGCCCAGAAACGGTCCTCCATGGCCCTGATTCTCCCCCCGGCGACGGCCAGGGGAATAAGATCGGCCAGGGGAGAGCCCGGAACCAGCCCAAAACGGGGTCCTCCGAGAAAGAGCAGACCCTTCCCCCCCTCGGTCACCAGACGGATAAGCCATTCCTGCTGTTGGGCACTCAGATGTCTGGGGGCCAGATCGCCCAGGATGACCACATCATAGGTAAACAGCAGACTTTCATTTTGGGGAAATGCGCCCAGAAAGTGTGTTCCCCCACCCTTGAGGGCCAGAGGGGTTAACTCCACGTTGGGATCTCTTTCCAGGCTCCTGCGCAGGAAGGAAAAGTCCCAGGTGGGAGGTCCCCAGACCAGCAGAACCCGCATCTTGTTCTTCAATACCCTCAGGGAGAGATCCCGGCGGTTGTTCTCGGCGATCAGCTCCCCCTCCTGGAGAGGAATGGAGAAGCTCAATCGCTGAACCCCCTCCTTTTGGGGCACGAACTCCAGGGCAACCCTCTGCTCCCGGCCCTCTCCCTCCAGGGTGATCTGCTGGCTGTCCAGGACATCCTGTCCGTCTCTGAGGGTCACCGGAACCCTCAAGCCATCCAGTCCCCGGGACTGGATGGTCACCTCCACGGGCACCCGGCTATCCACATAGACCACCTGGTTAACCTGCACCTCCTTGACGCTGATGTCCTGGCCAGGATCGGCGGACCCGGCGCCCACGGGGAAAATGGGCAGACCGTAAGCCCGGGCCAGATGGGCCGGATTGTGGCCCAGATTGTTGGCCCCGTCGGTAAGCACCACCACGGCCGACAGGTTCTGGTCAGCAAGCTCCCTGTTGACCGTCTCCAGGGCCCCGGCGATGTCCGTGGCCAGACCCCCGGCCTTCAGAGAGTCGCCCTTCCAAGGACTTAACTCCTGGGCGAATTGATATAGCTCGATCCGATTCTCTGCGGCGATCTCTTTCAGTATGGGACCCTCTAAAAACGCCCGACATCGCTTCAACCGATCCTGGTCGCCCTCGGAGATGGACATGCTGGCCGATGTATCCACCAGCAGGGCCACCACCGGCCTCTCCACTCGCCGCCAGATAATGCTTAACAGCGGTTCCAGGATGATGAAAAGCAGCAGGGCGATGGCAGCCGCTCTGAGAACAAAAAGCAGGACGCGCAGCCCCCGGGGCAGTGGCGGATTGGTCCGTCGATAGACCCAGTAGGCCACCCCCAGGGCCACGATCACCGCTATGATGACGGCCGCCCAGCTATAGCCGCCAATGTCAAGGCCGATGCCGGAAAACAAGGTGAATAGCCTCCTGTGCAGATTCTTTTCGAAGGTAACAAAATATCTGTGGGAGGGCAAGGGGAAAGGCGTATTCGTGGAAGGGAAAGTGGCAATAGCAATAGAAAACCAGTAAGCAGTCGGCAGGAGGCAGGAAAACAAAATGGCAATGGCAAAAAACCGGGGATCGGGAAGAAAAAACACGGAATTCGAGATTCGTAGGGGCGTCTCGCGATACGCCCTTTCTCGCAAATGGAAAGGATTAATGAATATGTAGGGGCGAGCGGCGCTCGCCCTAAAGCCATAGCCAGCCGGTGGCGTAGCCACGCTGGCCGGAGCGAGGGGGACACTTCCCCCTCCCGTTCCCCACCGCTCCAGGATTCAAGGGGTCAAGGGGTTGAGGATTCAAGGGTAAAGCCATCTTAAAACCTGCTAGTTTTCTCAGGGGAGGAGCGGGGTCCCTCGAATCCTTGAATCCCAGAATCCTTGAATCCTTTCTTTCATAAAAAAAGGCGACCTCACGGCCGCCTCTCAATCATCAAGCATCACCCGAACCCTCATCTACTCCCCATCCTTCTGCCACTCCTTGATCTTCCCGGCATACTCCTCGATCAGGGCCTTGGCCTGCTTCTCCGCCGGTGCCTCGGCGAAGACGCGGAAGATGGCCTCATAGACCGAGGGGATGACCAGCACCCAGGAGTCGTCGAACAGCAACCTGACCCCATCGATCAGCTCCCGTCGCTGGCCCTCGGTGTGCTCCATCATCCGGCGCATCACCTGCCCTTTGGCGCTCCAGGGGCAGGGTACCACCCGACTTAGGATAGTGGGCTTGGGGCACTTCTCCTTGAGCTGAGCAGTCCCCAGGCCCTGGCGAGCCATGAGCTCCAACACTTTGGCCACGGAGTACATGGCGTCGCAGCCGCGCTGGAACTCGGGGAAGATGAATCCCCCGCGGGTGCCGCCCACGAAGCCAACCTCCGCCTGGGAGGCCATGTCCATCATGGAACCGTGGTCATCGCGCGTTCTGACCACCTTCATGCCCTGTTCGGCGGCCATGCGCTCGATCTGTTGGGAGGCAGTAATGGGCACACCGATCTGCTTTACATTGGCCGTGGACAGAACCAGGTGCGTCACCAGCAACACCAGATGAGAGTTGTCGATGAGCTGGCCGTCGTCCCCCACCAGGAAGATCCGCTCAGCCCCCGGATCCAGCAGAAAGCCGGCGTCGGCCTTCAGGGAGGTGACGATGGTGGAAAGCTGATCCACAGAGCGCTGGAAGGACTCGGCGGTAATGGACAGAAAGCGCGGGTCCAGGAAGGCGTTCAGGGAGATCACCTCACAACCCAATTCCCCTAAGATAGAGGGAAAGATGTTTGCCGCCGCACCGCTGGAGTAGTCGATGACGATCTTGAAGCGGGCCCTGGCGATGGCCTCCCGGTCTATGGCGTTGAGAAAGCCCTCGTGATAGGACTCCACCACCCGGTAGGGAAACTCCATGATCCCCGTCTCCGCCGGAGAGGCCCGGTGAAAATCCTCCCGGAAAAAGAGCCGCTCCACCGCCTTGGTCTTGGAGGTGGGCAGGTCCTTGCCCCCGGCGTCGAAGAAGATGATATCCTGAACACCGTTGCGGTAGGGAGACCGGCGCACGTGCAGCCCACCCAGCTCCCGACCCGATTTTAGCTCGTAGCGAACCACGGGGATGGCCGTGGCCCGCAGGTTCATGACATTGACGCCCACCGACAGGAGACCGGCGATGATGGCCTCCTTGGTCATACGCGATGATTTGTCGCCATCCCGACTGGTGATAACGTAGCTGCCCTTGCCCGAAAAGGCACCGAAGGCGGCCCCCAGTTTGGCGGCGAATTCCGGGGTGAGCTCCGCGTTGGCCAGACCGCTGACCTTGGCCTGGTGAAACAGCTCCCGCTGCCACCTCTCCCCCCACACCAGGCTGGCAGAAAGAAGCGCACCCTGGTCGACCACTTTTCCTGGCCAGATCTTGACGTTGGACTTGATGCGGCTCTCCCGCCCGATCTGGCACCCGTGGCTGACGACGACGTTCTCCATTAAATACGCTTCATCGCCTATGGCCGACCCTGATGCCACGATGGTCTCGGTCAGGCTGGCTTTGCGGCCCACGCTCACTCTATCCCACAACACACAGCGGGTCAGGTCCGCCTCCTCCCCGACGGTGGTGCCATCGCCGATAACACAGTCGGTCAGGCTGGCTCCATCCCCAACGACACACCCCCGGCCCACCACCACCACACCCCGCAACCTGGCCTTCGGGCTGATGGTGCTGCCCTGGTCGGCCCATACCTGAACCCCCTCCATCTGCTGGAGTTTTCCGGGAATGCTCAGCTGAACCCGCTCCTTCAGGATATCCCCGTGGCTGCGGCGATACTCATTTAAATCGCCAATATCCCGCCAATATCCCTCGGCTACGTATCCGTAGAGTGACTTCTGCTCCTCCATCAATCGGGGGAAAAAATCTTTGCTGAAATCGAAATTGGTCCTCTGCGGGATGAGATCCAGAGCATCGGGCTCCAGAACATAGATACCCGTGTTGATAGTGTCGCTGAACACCTGACCCCAGGTGGGTTTTTCCAGGAAACGAGAGATTTGGCCGTCCTCCTGGGCGATGACGATGCCGTAGGACAGTGGATCGGATACACGGGTGAGGGTGATGGTGGCCCTGGCCCCTTTGTCCCGATGGAAGCGGATGAGCCTGGTCAGATCGAAATCGGTGAGCAGATCCCCGCTGATAATCAGGAACCTCTCCGCCAAGTGCTCCTGGGCATTCTTGACGGCCCCCGCTGTCCCGAAATCCTCCTTGGCGATCACGTAGGTCATCCTCACTCCGAACCTGGAGCCATCCCCGAAATAATCCCGGATCTTCTCTCCCTGGAAGTAGAGCAGACAGACCAAATCGGTGATGTCGTGCTGGGCCAACAGCCTGATAATATGCTCCATGATGGGCCGGTTGACCATGGGTACCATCGGCTTGGGAAGATCTATGGTCAGGGGCCGGAGCCGAGTGCCGAATCCCCCGGCCATGATCACGGCTTTCACGAGTTCCTCCGTTGGATTGACGAACCCCTTTTGCGGGGTTCAGACTCCGTGTCCATCAGCGACGGCATCTGGCGCAGCACGTCGCCAAAATCCCGGTAGGATATATGCCCGATGCCGTGCTGGCGACAATATCGGCGCAAGTCCCTCTTGGCAAAGACCACATCGGCATCCCTCACACCGCACCGGTCCGAGTAACCATCGCCTATGTAGATGACCTTGCCGTCATTTTGTTTATAGCGCAGAACGTGAAACCCCTTACAGTTGCCACAGCTACCGCAGCCCTTATGGAAATAGGGGAAACTGGGGATCATCTTGCTGCCCCGAAAAGTCAGATGATTGGCAAAGCGGGGCAGATCCTCCAGGCCATGCTTTTTCAGGATGAGATCGATGTAGAAATCCAGCCCATCGCTGAGGATGACCACAGGTATATCGTGGCTGCGGCAGAAATGGAGAAACCGTTTGAAATGGGGATCGATCTCCTGCGTGAGGGCAAAACTGGCCACCTGATCGCGGGTGGCCCGGGCCAGGGAGCATTCGGCCAGCATACAATCGCGGGAGCCGATCTGTCCCTTTTTCCAGCTCTGCACCACATCTTCCCATCCACAGCTGGCGAACTTGGCGAACATACGGTTGCCCACGTCCAGGCGGCTGATGGTGCCGTCGAAGTCACAGAGGACAACCCAGGGGGACTGAGCTGGTCGATCGCGGTTATCTTTTTTCGATCTCGTCTCGATCACCTTTTTAAAAGGGGCTGAGAACAAGGCTAAAAGGACGTTGCATTGAAGAATGAAGATCTGACAATCAGTTCTGTCATCCTGGGTCCTTCGCCTCGCTCAGAGCTTGTCCTGAGTGAAATGAAGGAATAAACTCGGCGAATGATCTGCTTTTCGGGCGCGAAGGAAACCGAAAGGAGAAAAGCAGATTCTGCGGCCGTTTGCACGGCCTCAGAATGACAGAAATGTTTGCTTTTCTCCCGAACCCCGAATCCCGCTCCACGATCCACAAATATCGCCTTCCAACTTAACACAATCCCCCAGCCAGCGCAATATTTTTTCTTGCAAAAAGGGGACAAAAGTTCTATTTTGACCTGTCGAAAGGAAATTTATTCACCTTCCTCTGGCTCTAAATTCATAGCCACTATGAGGCGAAAATGAGCAACACTCTTGCCAACACGGGAACCCTCTACCTGGTAAGCACGCCTATCGGCAACCTGGAGGACATCACCTTACGGGCCCTGCGGGTACTGAAGGAGGTGGAGCTCATCGCTGCCGAGGACACCCGCAGAACGCGACGGCTGCTGAGGCATTATCAGATTTCCCGCCCGCTGATCAGCTATCACGACCACAACAAGGAAGCCCGATCGCCCTTTTTGCTGGAGAAACTGAACAACGGGAAGTCGCTGGCCCTGGTCTCCGACGCGGGCACCCCGGGCATCTCCGACCCGGCCTTCTATCTCGTCCGCCTGGCCATCGGCCACGGCGTGCCGGTGGTTCCCGTGCCCGGCCCCTCCGCCCTCATCTCGGCCCTGGTGGTCTCCGGTCTGCCCCCGGACCGTTTCGTTTTCGAGGGCTTTTTGCCGGCCAAATCGGGGCGGCGGCGGAAAAAGCTGCAGGCTTTGGCTGGTGAGGAGCGGACCATCCTGTTCTTCGAGTCACCCTATCGCCTGAAACGAACCCTGGAGGACATCCTGGAGGTCATGGGTGACCGCAGAGCGACCGTGGCCAGGGAGCTAACCAAGAAATTCGAAGAGGTCGCCCGGGGAACCGTGACTCATCTGTTGGACCATTTCGGAGAGAAAAAACCCCGTGGAGAAGTGGTCATCGTCCTGGCTGGCTATACTGCTTAAAAGCCTTGACATAGAAGTCGCAAACACGTATGTTACCGTATCATCCGCTCACCGCACTTAAATATGCTATGCTCCTGTATGGAACAAATAAATGACGACTTTGCTAAAAACATTCGTTAAAAAAGGCCGGGAATTCTATTTAGGCTCTCTGGACCCTCTATCAAATGCCCTGGCCAGGGCCCGGGTTCATCCTCACGTGCTGACCATATTGGGCTTTGCCCTGGCTCTGGTGGCAGCCAATTTTTTCAGAATCGACCATTTTTTCTGGGCCGGCATCTTCATCATCCTGGCCGGAACCTGCGACATTTTAGATGGCCGTCTGGCCCGGGACACCGGCAAGGGCAGCGTTTACGGCGCTCTCTTCGACTCCACCATCGACCGCTATTCGGAAGTTGCTATCTTTCTCGGACTAACATGGTATTACTATGGTCAGTCCCGGACCGTTGCGCTGATCATCCTTCTGGCGGTAGCCGGTTCCATGATGGTCAGCTATACCCGCGCCCGTGCTGAAGGGCTGGGCCTGGAATGCAAGGTGGGCATAGTGCAGCGGCAGCAGAGAATCCTTCTCCTGATCGCCGGCGCCCTGCTGGGCTCCATTCCGGGAACCAAACACCTGGCCATGACGGTAGCCCTCTGGGCTATCGCCATCCTGGCCAACGTGACTGCCGTGCAGCGGGTGGTCTACATCCGCGGGCAACTTCGCCAGCAAAACCAACACGATCTCATAACCACATCACCAAAAAAGGAGACGAGTAAATGAGCAGCCAGGACAAGGTTCGCGTCGCCATTATCGGGGTGGGAAACTGCGCATCTTCTTTCGTCCAGGGCATCAAATACTACGAGAACGCAAAGCAAACCGACTTCGTCCCCGGCCTGATGCACGTGAACCTGGGAGGATATCACATCAGGGATATTGAGTTTTCAGCCGCCTTCGATATCGATAAAAAAAAGGTGGGCCAGGATCTCAGCGAAGCCATCTACACCTGGCCTAACTGCACATATAAATTCTGCCAGGTACCCCGACTGGACATCCCCGTCCACCGTGGCATGACCCACGACGGCCTGGGTAAATATCTCTCCGAGATCATCCAGAAGGCTCCCGGCGAGACGGCGGACATCGTCAAGATCCTCAAGGAGACGCGGACGGACGTTGTGGTGAGCTATCTGCCCGTGGGCAGCGAAGAGGCCACCAAGTGGTACGTGGAGCAAATCCTGGATGCCGGCTGCGGCTTCGTGAACTGCATCCCCGTATTTATTGCCCGGGAGAGCTACTGGCACAAGAGATTCCAGGAACGCGGGCTCCCCGTCATCGGGGATGACATCAAATCCCAGGTGGGAGCCACCATCACCCATCGGGTATTGACCCGCCTGTTCCGGGAACGAGGCGTCCGGCTGGAGAGGACCAGCCAGCTGAATGTGGGCGGGAACACAGACTTTTTGAACATGTTAGAGCGATCACGGTTGGAATCCAAGAAGATCAGCAAAACGAACGCGGTGACCTCCCAGTTGGACTATGATCTGGGCGATGAGAACATCCACATCGGACCCAGCGATTACGTGGCCTGGCTGAAAGACCGCAAGTGGGCGTATATCCGCATGGAAGGGCGAACCTTCGGGGACGTACCCCTGAACCTCGAGATGAAATTAGAGGTGTGGGACTCTCCCAATTCCGCCGGCGTGGTCATCGACGCGGTGAGATGCTGCAAGCTGGCCATGAACCACAAGCTCAGCGGCTCGCTGGATGCTCCCTCTTCCTACTTCATGAAATCCCCTCCTCACCAGCACACCGATGACGTGGCCAGGGAATTGACGGAGAAGTTCATTAAGAAACATGCTAAAACTCCTGGAAAAACGGGGGTGAAAGCTCCTGTCAAAGGCTCCTGAGTGACCAGCAAAACCCGGTAGCAAATTACCGGGGCCAGAGAAAAGAGCAGAACCGGCGGTTTTTAAAAATACTCTCTCGAGCAACGTCGCCCCCTCCTGCTGAAATTGAGCGGCACCTGTGCGGTGTCCACTGGCGGGTTCTTATTGCGCGATGACTTGTGAGATGGTGGGATGGCGGTGAAACACAATCGGCCTCGCCAGCAAGAGCAAATATCACCGCGATGATACCCTCTCCCTGCTCTCTTCCCCATCCAAATCTTTGGGAGCTCATCTTTCAAAATGGCACAGATGGGCTTTTCCGCTATGGCCGGCCGCTTTTTTCGGATTCCTGCCCACCCTTGACTTTATGGCTTCGGATTGCTTACATTTCTCATAAAAGCCCGGTCCGCTCCTGCCGGCCATCGAAATAACCGGCGAACCAAATGAGAGCCGCCACCGTCTTATCAAAGACGGCAGCTCTTCACCGGCGAGGACAGAATGTCTGGTTCGTTTATTACCTTCGAGGGTATTGACCTGTGCGGTAAATCCACCCAGGCCGAGAAGCTGATCGCTCATCTTCGAGAACGGGGCATCGACGTGGTCTTCTCCCGGGAACCCGGGGGTCCGCCCATCTCCGAGAAAATCCGGGAGATCCTGCTGAACCCCAAAAACCGGGCCATGACATCGATGACCGAGCTGCTCCTCTACGAGGCCAGCCGTGCCCAGCACACCGAGGAGCTGGTCAGGCCTGCCCTGGAAATGGGAAAGTGGGTGATCTGCGATCGCTACGGCGACGCCAGCTTCGCCTATCAGGGTTGTGGACGAAACCTGGGAGGAGAGTTGGTTCAACGGCTTAACCATCTGGCCACCGGCGGGCTGGTGCCCGACCTGACCATCGTCATAGACCTTGCCCCGGAGGAGGCCGCCCGGCGATCTATCAACATGGACTGGAAGGCGGATCGCCTGGAGGGAGAAAGGGCCGATTTTCACCGGCGGGTACGGGAGGGCTATCTGCAACTGGCCCGGGAGGAACCGAAGCGGGTGAAGATCATCGACGGCCGGGGCACCGTGGAACAGGTCCAGGAGCAGGTCCGGGCCGTTGTGGATCAATATATTCAGAGAAGACCGTCCGCAGCGAAGAGTGGCAAAGCATCTCGTCGCTGAGAGATGATCATCACGTATGAAACATCCTCATCGCGGCACTTACCCTGTGAAAGCAAAACGGAATCGGGGAGGAAAACATGTTTAAGAAAAATCCCGCGCTATGGATCATCGGGGCCGTCGCCCTGCTGGCCATCATCATCGTGGTCGGGCTGGGCCAGACAGAGGAGGATAACCTCTACGCCAACATCAAACTCTTCGACAGAGTGGCCATCAGCGTCAACTCCAAGTATGTTGAGGAAACCAACTCCAAAGATCTCATCTACACCGGCATCAGGGCCATGCTCAAAACCCTGGATCCCTACACCCAGTTTTTCGAGAAAAGTGACTACGACGAGCTGATGGTCCAGACCAAAGGTAAGTTCGGCGGCCTGGGGATCGAGATCGGCATCCGCGACGATGTCCTCACCGTTATATCCCCCCTGGTCAACACACCGGCATATGATATCGGACTTCAGGCCGGAGACAGGATCATCAAGATCGAGGGGGAATCCACCAAGGGTATCTCCACCCAGGGAGCGGTCAAAAAACTCCGCGGGCTGAAAGGCACACAGGTGACCATCACCGTTGAACGCGAGGGCGAGTCGGAACCTATTGACTACACCATCACCCGGGATATCATCGAGATCAAAAGCGTGCCTTATTTCGCCCAAATTCAGCCGGGGCTCGGGTACGTCCACCTGGCCCGATTCTCGGAAAACGCCGAGCACGATTTGGAGGACGCCATCAGGCAGTTGGTGGAGATGGAAATTGAGGGTTTAATTCTGGATTTGCGCCATAATCCCGGTGGTCTCCTTCCCCAGGCAGTGCACGTGGCAGACCTCTTCCTGGACAAGAAGCAGATGATCGTTTACACCAAAGGGCGGGCGGATCGCTCCACGGCCAAATACGAGTCCACATCACCACCCCTGTACTCCGATAAACCCCTGATCATTCTGGTCAACACGGGAAGCGCCAGTGCCTCGGAGATCGTGGCCGGGGCCGTACAAGACTGGGACCGGGGGCTCATCCTGGGCACCACCACCTGGGGTAAGGGCCTGGTGCAAACGGTTATCCCCACCAACCAGGAGACAGCCCTGAAGATCACCACCGCCAAATACTACACCCCCAGCGGCCGGTGTATCCAGCGGGATGACCAGAAAGAGGAGAAACCCGCCGCCGAGCTCCTGGGCGAGGAAAACCTGGAATCGCCGGAGGAACTGGAAAACCGTGAGGAATTCCATACTCAGGGCGGCCGAATTGTATACGGCGGTGGGGGCATTACCCCGGATGTCATCGTCAAACAGGACAGATTGACCACCCTGGAGTATGAGCTGCTCAGAAAATCGATGATCTTCCGCTTCGCCGTCAAGCATGCCGCCAAGCATAAGGACTTGCCGCGGGACTTTGAGATGAACGACCAGCTGATGGCCGAGTTCAAGAGCTTTCTGGAGGAAGAGGGTTTTCAATATCGCTCCGCCGCCGAGAAGCAGCTTGACGATCTGTCGGAGGTGGTGGAAAAAAGCGAATACAACTCCGGGATCACGGCCACTCTCCAACAGCTTGAAAAACAACTGCAGGACGAGAAGCAAAAAGATTTCCAGCGCAGCTATGACTACCTTGAAAGGGCCATCAAGCTGGAGATCGTGTCCAAGATCTGGGGCAAGGAGGTCAGATATGAGGAGGCTGTGAAAGTAGATCCCCAGATTGTGGCCGCCGTGGAAATCCTGACCACCCCCGGGCAATACGAAAAAGAGCTGGGCACATGAGTTTTGCGGGAAGCGATGTGGGGCTTCTGCTGCTGATGTTCCTGGGCGGTCTGGTCATCAGTCTGCTGGCCAGCTTCCTGGGCGTGGGCGGCGGGATCCTCATCGTTCCCCTGCTGATTTTCCTCTTTCCCAAATGCGGCGTCCCCCCACTCCTCGCCGTTCATCTGGCCATAGGCACCAGCCTGATGGTGATCTTCCTGCGAACTATTCCGGCGGCCATCAGCTACCGCCGCAGGAATCTCATCGTCGAACGGGCAGTGCTACCCCTGGCCCTGGCCAGCATCGGCGGAACTCTGGTGGGATCCACCCTGGCCGCTCATTTGCCGGGAGATATCCTCAGCAGGCTTTTCGCCTGCCTGCTTTTTGTGGCTGCTCTGCGCATGGGTTTCTCCCACCCCATCCGATCAGATGAAACCACCCCACAGATGACCTGGTGGATATTGCTGGGAGTAGGCATGACCGCCGGCTTTTTCTCCGCCCTTCTGGGCATCGGTGGAGGGCTTGTTTCCATCCCCCTGATGAGCTATCTGCTGAAATTCCCCACGAAAAAACTGGCCGGCACATCCACGGCCATCATGATCATCACCAGCCTGGCCGGGACCCTTCAGCATATCTATCATGGATATGGCATACCGGAGCTGCCGGCCTGTGCCGTTGGCTACGTGCACTGGGCCGCTGCTATTCCACTGGCCGCGGGGGGCATCATCTCCGCCCCCCTAGGCGCCTATTTGAATCACAGGCTGGATGTCTCTATCTTCAAAAAGGCCTTCGCCGTGGTACTGGTCATCGTGGCGGTGAGGATGCTGGTGTTTTGATGTAAAACGCCCCTTTGATCGTTTTGACATTAGATCGTCTGGCCAACCCGAACGTACTGTAAATCAGCAGAAAACACTAACATAACTATAGTCAGTAGTCGTTAAAAACCGATATGTCTTGTTTTACATCAATTTGTTTACTATTTTAGTATGAATTGAGACAAAGAGAAGAGGACTAAAACAATCTTTCGACCGAGTGATTCGACAGGATATCAAGGATTTCTTGATGGAGGGGCCGGGGCAGTGTTTTGGTTTGACACGGAGGAAAAATCCAAGCTCATCATGAAGCGAGCCTTGCTGTGCAGGATACTTGCCATCTCGCTCGCCATCTTGACGATTACACAGAGCGGCATTCCGACTTTGGTGCTGTGCTATGGTGATGACGGGCACAGGGCTATTAAAATCGCTCACAATGACAGTTGCCGACAAGTCAGTCAGGATTTTCGCAGACAGACTACCAGAACAAACGCAGAATCAGTATCGGCAAAAGTAATGTCGCCGAGGCGACATTCCACAACTTGC
>CBDUWG010000008.1:0-14267 GCA_965370845.1 uncultured bacterium | reverse complement strand
GGAAACTTCCCCCTCCTAACCCCACCGAACGCGGAGCGCGGAACTAAAAAGCAAAAACAATAATATCTGGGATGGAGTGGAGGGGGAGCTCCGAGCTCCCAGTTCCCAGCTCCACGCTCAAGAAGCTCTCTCAACTCCCCCAACTCTCTAAACTCGCTCAACTCTCTCAACTCTCCAAACTCTCAAAACTCTCAAAACTTAATCCACAAACACGTTTTTTCCTTGACTTGAGACCAAATGTGGGCTAGAATGATAGCCGTATTACTCTCTTTCACATAATCAGGAGGTATTAGATGTTCACCAGATGGAGTAAAACAGCTCCCGGAGCTTTGGTCGCCGTTCTCATAGCCCTGCTCAGCCTTGGCCTGGCCTGCGGCAAAAAGAAACAGGAGCCGGCAGAGCAAGAGGCACAGACGACTGAGGCTCAGGAGGCTCAAAAAGCCCAGGCAGTACAGGCTTACGGGAAGCTGCCCTTGTCCTTCACCGAGAACAACGGCCAGGTGGCCGAGCCGGTGCGCTTCTACATCCGCGGCTCGCGGGGCACCGTCTACTTCACCCCCCAAGAGGTGGTCTACGACGTGGTGGATAGGACTTCCCAGCCCGATCGAAAAAGGCCCGGCGAGGAGAGTCTCGAGATGGCCGAGCCGGACACCACCATGCGGCGCCGGGGAGTGGTGGTGCGCATGAGGCTGCAAGGGGCCGATCCAGACGTTGTTCTGGAGGGGACCGACGAGCTGGCCGGCAAGGTGAACATCTTCCGGGGCAAGGATCCCGACAAGTGGAAGTCGAACATTCGCACCTTCGGCGGGATCGTCTACCGGGACCTCTACCCGGGCATCGATCTGGCCTATCGCGGCCAGGGCGGCCGTCTGGTCCCCAAGTTGGCGGTGAGCCCCTCAGGCAGGGTAGGGGACATCGCCTTTCGCTACCAGGGAGCCGACAAGATCTGGGTGGACGACAAGGGCTGCCTGCGCATCGAGACGGCTCTGGGAACCATCACCGAGCCGGCGCCTGACTGCTACCAGGAGAAAGACGGGCAAAAGAGGGAAGTGAAGGGCCAATACCGGATGCTCGATGAGAACACCGTGGGCTTTGAGGTGGGCAAGCTGAAGAAAAAACTTCCCCTGATCATCTCCCTGGCAGGGAGTCAGTAAGCAACGGGAGATTGCAGAGCAATTGAGCAGAAGGATCAACTGGATGAATCGTGTTGTAAATACGGGGATGCTTGTCGTCCTGGCCTGGAGTCTCTTTATCTACGGCCTCCCATGGGCTGCTGAGGCTGACCTGATCTGGAGCACCTTTTTGGGGGGCAGCGGTGCGGACTACGGATACGATATCGCCACCGACCCCTCCGGCAGAATCTGGCTGACCGGGTTCACCGAATCGGTTGATTTTCCCGCCACCTCCGGGGCTTTTGACACCACCGCCGGGGATCGAGACGCGTTCGTGGCCTCGCTCGATCCCACGGGAAGCGAACTTCTCCTGGCCACTTTTCTGGGAGGAGAGAGTTGGGAGGAGGGTTTCGGCCTGGCCCTGGATGATGCCGGCAGCGCTTATGTGACCGGGTATACCCGGTCGGCGGATTTTCCGGTCACGGCTGGAGCCGTCGATTCAGCCGTCGGCGGCATTACGGACGCCTTTGTGGTCAAGCTGACCCCTGGAGGAGAGGGCCTTTGCTATGCCACCCTGCTGGGGGGCAGCGAGGATGAACAGGGTTATGCCATTGCCGTGGACGATTCCGGCAGGGCCTTTGTTATCGGGATAACGGACTCGGATGACTTTCCCACTACCCCCGGAGCATTTCAACAGACCTACAACGGCCAGAAAGACGCCTTCGTGGTCCGGCTCGACCAAACGGGCACAGCCCTGGAATATGCCACCTTCCTGGGAGGCAATAAGAGCGACTACGGCTGGGACATCGTCCTGAACGGCTCAGACAGTGTCTGTGTGGCCGGGTACACCTATTCCTCCGATTTTCCCACCACCGCCGGGGCGTTCGATACCACCTTCGGCGGCCCCACGGACGTGTTCGTGGCCCGGCTCGATCTGGCTGGAGGCGATCTTTTCTACTCCACGTTTCTGGGAGGAAGCTTTTACGACGCCGCCCGCAGCATGGCCACCGATGCCGAGGGCCACGTTTATGTGACCGGGTACACCAAATCCTTGGACTTTCCCACCACTCCCGGGTCCCTGGACACAACCATCAGCATCTTTGACACCGACGGCTTTGTGACCAAATTCAGCCCTGATGGCAGCGCCCTCTCCTACTCCACCTATTTGGGGGGAGATAAGGACGACAGCGGATACGGCATCATCCTGGACGTTTCCGGCCGCGCATGCGTGATCGGATTTACCGAGTCTGAGGATTTTCCCACCACCTGCGCAGCTTTCGACGAGACGTTCAACGGTGAGCGGGATATTTTTCTGACTGTGCTCAACCCATCGGGCAGTGCTCTTGACTACGCCACCTTTCTGGGCGGCAGCGAGGACGATTATGGCTGGAACCTCATCCTGGACGGCTCTGACGAGATCTGTCTGGTGGGATACACCCGGTCGGCGGACTTTCCCGTCACCGGAGGGGCGTTCCAGGATAGCCTTAGCGGCGGCGAGGATGTGATCGTGGCCAGGCTCTTCCCGGGTGCTACCCCGGTGGAGTCAGAAACCATCGTGGCCTCGTTGCCGGAAGGCTGCGCGCTTGGCCAGAACTATCCCAACCCCTTCAACGCGACCACCTGCATCGACTATCAGACCCCCCCCGGTGGCCACACCACCCTGCAGATCTTCAATGTCTCTGGCCAGAGGGTGCGCACTCTCGTGGATAGCGAACAGCCGGCCGGACAGCACACGATCACCTGGGATGGATGGGATAATAGCGGCCGGCAGGTGGCCAGCGGAGTGTATTTCTGCCGGCTGCAGGCAAACCATTTTCAAGAGACCATCAAGATGATGCTGGTCAGATGATGGAACAACAGTCCTTCTTCTGATCTCTAATCTCCTGGCAAAGGGTGGAGAGGAGAGCAAAGATGCACTCAAAGATGAAAGCGTGCTTATTCTGTACCATGTTGCTGTTCCCGATCTTATGGGGTGGGGTTAATGCAGATGAGAACGATTTGGTGTGGAGCACCTTTCTGGGGGGCAGCGTTAGCGAGGACGGCCTGTCCGTTGCCGTGGGAGGAGACGGCTGCGTTTATGTGACCGGCTGTACCTCATCCGACGAGTTCCCCACCTCTATGGGCGCCTTCGATACCAGCTATAGCCACGGTGGCAGCGATGCCTTTGTGGTCAAGTTGAGCCCATACGGGACCGAACTGGCCTACTCCACCTTCCTGGGAGGAGGTGTCTACATCGACGACAAACAGGAGGCCTGGGGCATCGCCGTGGACAATGCTGGCAATGCCTATCTGGCCGGATGGACCAACACCTCGGACTTTCCCATCACCGCTGAGGCCTTCGACACCACTTACAATGGCAAAACCGACGCTTTTGTGGTCAAGCTCAGCCCCTCGGGGAATACGCTTCGCTACGCCACCTTCCTGGGGGGAGAGGATACCGATTACGGCTATGGCATCGCCATCGACGACACAGGCAATGTCTACGTGACCGGAAGCACCGGGTCAGCCGATTTTCCCACCACTGACGGAGCCTTCGACGAAACGTATAACGGGGGCCACTACGATGCCTTTGTGACCAAGCTGAACTCAACAGGCAGCGACCTGACATACAGCACCTTCCTGGGGGGAAGTAATTGGGATCATGGCCAGGATATTGCCACGGACCGGGAAGGGGATGCCTATGTGACGGGGAGAACAGCGTCGCAGGATTTTCACATCACAACTGGGGCTATAGACACCACGTTCTGCGGCTATGCTGAAGCCTTCGTGGCCAAGATTCGCTCAAAGGGCGGTAGCCTGGGCTACGCCACTTATCTGGGTGGTCAGGATTGGGATCAGGGCGAGGGCATTGCTGTAGACGATGCCGGCAATGCCTATGTAGTGGGACATACGAAGTCAGTCGATTTTCCCACTACCGACGGGGCTTTCGATGTGATCTACGACGGCGCTTACAGTGATGCCTTTGTGGTCAAGATCAACACCACGGCCAGTGATTTCTGTTACGCCACCTATTTGGGGGGTGACGGCTGCGATTACGGCCACGGCATTGTCCTGGATGGAGATGGCCGGGCCTATGTGATCGGAGAGACCAGCTCAGACGATTTTCCCACCACGCCCGGCGCCTTCGACCAGAGCCACAACGGCGGCTCCGACGACGTGTTTATCACGGTTCTCCATCCAAATGGCATTGCGCTGGAATACTCCACATTTATCGGGGGAAGCAGTGTCGGCGACCGGGGCAATAGCATAGCCACAAACGATGCCGGCTGTGTCTTCATCACCGGAAAGACGTACTCGTCGAATTTTCCGACAACCGCCAGTGCTTTCGATCCCAGCTACAACGGCGCCTGGGACATCTTCGTGGCCAAATTGAGGCTGTGGGATACCTCTGCAGGGCCAGTTTTTCTTGGAGGTGCCCAGCCCAGGGATTACGTTCTCAGCCAAAATTATCCCAATCCTTTTAATGCCAGCACCCAGATCCGATATGCTGTGCCCCGGGATGTGCATGTGAGCTTGAAGGTGTACAATGTTCTGGGTGCCAAAGTGACCACCTTGGTAGATACCGTGCAGAAAACCGGATTCTACAAAATACTGTGGGATGCAGAGGGTCTGGCCAGCGGTTTGTATTACTGCCAGTTGCAGGCGGGCGATTTCGAGAAGACCATTAAGATGGTGCTGATGAGGTGAGAGCGATACGGCTTGAGATTTGGCCGCTTTTCCCGCCGATTCTTATGGGTGTTTGTTATGTGAGGATCCTGGATTATAGTTCTGAGAGTTTAGAGAGTTCGGCAAGTTGTGAGAGATACTGGATTCTGGATACTGGATGAAAACAAAAACCGATACTGGATTATAGTTTTGGGAGTTGAGCGAGTTTAGAGAGTTCGAAACTCGTTGTTCGGGGCTCGTTCAAAGAAAAACAGATCCTGGATCCTAGATCCTGGTTAAAGGCAAAGACAATGCAAAAACCGAGATTCGAGATTCGTTAAAAGAAAGACCGATACTGGATACTGGGTGCTGGATAAAGACAATGCAAAGGCAGAAACTCGAGACTGGAGACTCGAGACTCGGAAGGAAAAAAGCTCGACCTCACAGGAGTGAGGACGCTACATTTTTTGATCTGCCGACTGGTTTTCTATTGCCATTGCCACTGTCATTCTCTCTCAACTCTCTCAACTCTCTTAACTCTCTCAACTCTCCAAACTCGCTTCACTCTCCAAACTCGCTCAACTCTCAATCTTTATCCCTTGACTTTACAGCCGAACGATGGTATTTATTCACCAGTATCATCGCGGGAGGAATAGGTGGCCAGAACTGAGATTCTCCGGACAACGACTAAATGGGCCATGCCGGCTCTGCTGGTTTTGCTCTTCCTGTGGGCGAACTGTACGAACATCTTCGCTCCTGAGCAGAGGGAGCCTGATGACTACTCGTTGACGCCAACCAAAGCCCAGACCAGCCCTGACAGCGTGCTGTTCAACTTCGAGTCGGCCCTCAACTACAAAGATGTCGATGTCTACAAGAGGTGTCTCCACCGAGATTTTCAGTTCATCGATCCCCATTTGGCGGCCACAGATATCAACGCACTGTATAGCTACGACGACGAGATCGCCATCATCAGCAACATGTTCAGCCTCGAGCAGGTGGAGATCCAATGGAAATTCGGAACCCTCCGCTATACCGGAGAGGGGTCTGGTGAGGAAAACAAGGACCAGGGGGATGTGCGGAGCATCGAGGCTTATTTTCAGGTGACCGTCTTTGATGGCGCCAGCGCTCAGACGGCCAGCGGTACTCAGAAATACAAATTCGTCGAGCAGAGCAAAGACTTCTGGGTGATCATCGAGAATCGGGACGAGTCCATTCCCCCGGAAGGTAGCTGATTTTTTCGTGATACCTCGCTGCTGGCGGAGATCGCAGATACTCTGCATCTCCTTTTTTTATAATCAGCCCTGCCGGGCACACACCTGAGGAATGGCCATGCCAAGGAGGCCATCTTCCTCCTCTAAATTCCGCGCTCCCCGTAGTATACGGCGAAAGCCCCGGAACACCAGGAGGACTGTCAAGATCATCGGCCTGATCCTGGTGGTCGCCGTGATCGCAGTGGGGATGCAGCAAATCTGGCGTGAAGGCTCTATCCAGCGTCTGTTTAGTCGCCCCCAGGAGGTGAAAGATCACCTCCAGCTCTCGGACAGGGTGGATCAAGCGCTGCGGGAGGCCCTGGATGATCTAGGAACTTCTCCGATCTTCGTCATCCAGGACCAGAAGGATATAGAGGAGGGGGGAAATCGTTGGCGCTTTCGTCGGCTGACCGTTCGGGTCACCAGCCAGATTTCCCTGCTGCACTGCAACCTGGCCATCACCAGGGCGGTCCAGGAAGCCGGCGGACAGGTCCTGAGCGTTGTACAGGGACGGAGTGGAGAGCGCCTGACCATGGAGTTGGGCGTGGAGGGGCTGCGCTCCCACCTCGTGGAACTGATATCCGACAAGAACATACCGCCTACGCGGGGCAGATTGTCCATCATCATCGACGATTTCGGGGCCATCGACAACCAGGTGGCCAATTCCTTTATCCAGTTGCCCATCGCTCTTACGTTGGCCGTCATCCCGGGCCACAAAACATCGCAACAGGTCGCCCGTCAGGCAGTTGCTGCCGGCCATCAGGTGTTGCTTCATCTGCCCATGCAGCCTAAAGATGGAGACCTGGGTGAGGAAAACGGCATTTTAGTGGATCTGCCTGAGGATGAGATTCGCCGCCGGGTCCGCTGGGCTCTCGCTGAGATCCCCCAGGCGGTGGGCGTCAACAACCACATGGGATCTCTGGCAACCGAGAACAGGAAGGTGATGCGCGCCGTCTTGGAGGAGATCAAGGCTGCAGGCAAGTTCTTCGTGGACAGCCGAACCAGCTCTCAATCGGTGGCCCTTGACGTGGCCAAAGAGCTGGGGTTCTCCTGCGACAGATCGGACGGCTTCCTGGACAGCGAGGATGATGCGGCGCAGATCAAAAGAAGGTTGGAAGCTCTGGCCGAGAAGGCTCTGCAGAATGGCTCGGCCATCGGCATCGGCCACATCAGGGCCAATACCCTGCAGGCGTTAAGGGATATGATTCCCCGGCTGGAAAAAAAAGGCGTGCAGTTCGCTCATGTCTCGCGGGTGCTCGAGGCACGCCGATAGAGGCAAGCCCGTTCATGGGGGTGCAAGATGGTGAAACTTGGTGTTAACGTAGATCATGTGGCCACTGTCCGGGAGGCGCGAAAGACGGATGAGCCAGATCCGGTGGCCGCCGCCATCATGGTAGAACTGGCTGGGGCAGATGGTATTGTATGTCACCTGAGGGAGGATCGCAGGCATATCCAGGATCGGGATCTTCGACTCCTCAAAGAGGTGGTCCGCAGCCATCTCAATTTGGAAATGGCAGCCACCGAGGCTATGGTGAAGATCGCCCTGGATACCAAACCTGACATGGTCACCCTGGTGCCGGAGAAGCGTGAGGAGGTGACCACCGAGGGAGGTTTGGACGTTCAGCAAAGCTACGAGCGGCTGGCGGAGATCATTCCCGCTCTGCAAAACGCCGGCATCCTGGTGAGTCTATTCGTCGACCCTGCCGTAGAGCAGATCAAGGCTGGGGCCAAGCTTCGAGCCGACTACGTGGAGATTCACACCGGTATGTATGCCGATGCCACCAATGCCGAGGAGGAACTGGCCCAGTTGGAGAAAATTCAGTACATCGCCGGCATCGCCGCCAAGCTGGGTTTCGGGGTGAGCGCCGGTCACGGCCTGACCTATCAGAACGTCCGACCCATAGCCGAGATCCCGGAGGTAGAAGAGTTGAACATCGGACACACCATCGTGGCCCGGGCCATCATGACCGGCATGGAACAGGCCGTGCGGGAGATGCTCCATCTGATCAGGTAAGCCGTCAGCAGAAATTATATTGACATGAGGCTGGCGACTGGTTATATTCTTTTTTCATCTCTTTCTATCGAGATATTGTCAACATTCCACATTTCGGACCCCATTCAACGGGTAAGCGGGCTCCAGACGACAGAAGAGGTCATTCTATGAAAAGAACTCCAAAGTGGAGAATCATTATCATCGTGGCCGCCATCCTCCTGGCGGTTTGGTACCTGTACCCCACCGTGAGGCTTCACACCTTGTCCGACGTGGCTAAAGAGCAGATGGATCCCAAGGCTCTTTACAATCTTGAGAAGAAGGCCATCAAGCTGGGTTTGGACCTCAGGGGCGGGATGCATCTGGTTATGGAGGTGGACAAGAGTAATCTGACCAGCTCCGAGGCAGAGGATGCCCTGGACCGGGCTCTGGAGATCATCCGCAACCGCATCGACGAGTTCGGGGTGGCCGAGCCGATCATCCAGCGACAGGGGGATGATCGAATCATCATCGAGCTTCCCGGCCTGCAAGATGAGGCCAGGGCCAAGGAGCTCATTGGCAAAACCGCCCTGTTGGAGTTCAAGCTTCTCAAGGAACCGGATGTTTTCCAGTCAGTCCTGGCTAAGATCGACAAGGTTTTGCACGAGAAGGGAATCGGAGTAGAGCTCCAGGGGGAAGCAGAAGAGGAAGAGCTCCCCGAGCCATTTGAGGAGAAAACAGAAGAGGAGGCGTTCCCCGAACTGTTTGAGGATGAGCTGATTAAGAAGGAGGCAACCACTCCGGAGTTCGCTCTGGCCCAGATGCCCTTTTCTTCTCTGTTACTGCGGATGGATGGTATTGCTTCTCCTCACTATTACTTCGTATCGAAAGACAACTTCCCCAGGGTGGAAAAGCTGCTGGCCGACCCCGCGGTGCAGACACAGATCCCCATCGGCGCCCAATTAGCATGGGGCAGTGATTATGAAGATATAAATGGCGAAGATTATCGACTTCTTTACCTGCTTAACGAGAGAGCCGAGTTGACCGGTAAGACCCTGAAGGACGCCAGTGTGGAGATCGGCCAGGGAATGGATTTTGAGACCGGTAACAACCCCTATGTGTCTGTGGAGTTCAACAAACAAGGGGCCAGGGACCTTTCCCGGGTCTCCGCCGCTAACATAAACAAGCGTATGGCTATCGTCCTGGACGGCAACGTTTACTCCGCACCGGTCATCCAGGAGAAAATTCCCGGTGGACAGGCCAGAATCAGCGGCACTTTCACCATGAATGATGCCCGCGATCTGGCTATTGTCTTGCGGGCAGGAGCTCTGCCGGCACCCGCCGAGATCATCGAGGAACGGACCGTGGGGCCATCCCTGGGCGCCGATTCCATTACAATGGGCATGCGGGCGGCCATCATCGGCTTCATCATCGTGCTTCTGTTCATGATCGTTTATTACAAGTTCTCCGGGGTCATCGCCAACCTGGCCCTGTTTCTGAACATTTTATTCATCATGGCCGTTCTTGCCGGCCTGGGCGCCACCTTGACTCTGCCGGGTATCGCCGGCATCATTCTGACCATCGGCATGGCCGTGGACGCTAATGTGCTTATCTTCGAGCGAATTCGGGAGGAGCTGCGCGCTGGCAAAACAATTTTGTCAGCCATCGATAGCGGCTACTCCCGGGCCTTCCGGACCATCCTGGACGCCAACATCACCACCTTGATTACGGCCCTCGTGCTCTATCAGTTTGGAACCGGACCTATCAAGGGGTTCGCTGTCACCCTGTCCATCGGCATTCTGGCCAGCATGTTCACGGCAATCGTTATCACCAGGGTTGTCTTTCATCTGCTCTACGAGCCTCGGCCACAGGCGAAGATCAGTATTTGACCATCTTCAAAACCATAAAAACCATTTCAGCGGGGAGAGAAGTTGCAAATTCTAAAGGGCACGCATATCGATTTCGTGGGCAAACGAAAGATCGCTTTCGTGATCTCCGCCGGCCTGATCATCATCGGTCTCATTTCCCTCATCGCCCACAAGGGACCGGTCTTCAGCATCGATTTTGCTGGCGGCACTCTTCTGCAAATAAAATTCGAAAGGGACCTCTCCGTACAGGAGATCCGAAGCTCCCTGGAGAGAATTGGTTGGGGAGACAGCGAGATACAGAAGTTCGGTGAGGGAAATGAGGTTCTCATTAGAGTTAAGAAACAAGCGGTGGGCACCATGGTGTCCGATCAGATTAAGGATGCCCTGGCCCGCGATTTCCCGGACAACAAGTTCGAGGTTCGCCGGGAGGAGAAGGTGGGGCCTAAGATAGGCCGGGAGCTCAAGCGCAAGGCCATCTGGGCTATCATCTACGCCATGATTGGAATTCTCATCTACATCTCGTGGCGTTTCGAGTTTAAGTTCGCCGTGGGGGCCATCGTCGCTCTGTTTCACGATGTGCTGATCACCCTGGGCATCTTCTCCCTGCTTAACAAGGAGATCTCTCTAACCATCGTCGCCGCCCTGCTGACCATCGTGGGTTACTCCCTCAACGACACCATCGTGGTCTACGACAGGATCAGGGAGGATCTGGGCATCATGCGCAACCAGAGCTATGAGGCCATCGTCAATGCCAGCATCAACCAGACTCTCAGCCGGACCATCATCACCTCCCTGACCACCCTGGCGGTGGTAATCTGTCTTTTCATCCTGGGTGGAGCGGTCATTCGAGACTTCGCCTTCGCCTTGATGATCGGGGTGGTCGTTGGAACGTACTCCTCTGTTTTTGTGGCCAGCCCGGTGCTCATCGAGTGGCATAGTCGGCTCCTGGCCAAGAAAAAATAGCAAACCATCTACAGCCGAAAGGCTAAGCGTCCCTTGCATGTTTTCGGTTCCATTTTGTTTTACCTCGTCCTCGTCCTCGGGATTATAACCATCTTCCTTGGTTTCCCGGGGACGTTTATTATCTTCGCCGACGCCCTAATCTACGGATTGATCACCCGCTTCCGCGGCGGGATTACCGTAAAGTTTCTGCTGTTACTTTTTGCCATAGCCGTGTTCTCCGAGCTGGTGGAATTTCTCCTGGGCACCTTCACAACTCTCAAATTCGGCGCTACCAAGTGGGGAGTTATCGGCACCCTGGTGGGTGGCATCCTGGGAGCCGCCTGGGGGTCCGCTGCCCTTCCCCTGGTGGGCACCCTGGTGGGGGCCCTGTTGGGAGCCTTTCTGGGCGCTTTTACCCTGGAGCTCATCCACCGCGATGATCAGACCGGAGCCGCAAAGGCAGGATTCGGCGCTTTCGTGGGTAAGATTCTGGGCATCACCGTCACCTTCTCCTGTGCCATCGCCATGATAACCTTGATCCTCATCCGCCTTATTTAAGCCCCTCCTGAGAAAAACCCCTTGACAGCTCCCCCGGTTCACCTTATCTTTTTAATCGGCAGGTTGTGAAAGTCTTCACAAACCTTTAACTCCTGTAATCATAACGGAATGTTCTATGCGCAAGATCTCTGACGCCACCATCACGCGGTTGTCCCGATACTACCGCTCTCTGGCCCGCCTGGAACAAAAGAACCAGGAAATGGTTTCCTCCAAGGAATTGGCTCAAACAGGTGGCGCCACACCTGTTCAGGTGAGGAAGGATCTCTCCTGTTTTGGGCAGTTTGGAACCCGCGGGCTGGGATATCCGGTCTGTCAGCTCAAGGAGACCATCGCTCACATTCTGGGGCTTCACCGCACCTGGAACGTGGCCCTGGTGGGGGCAGGCAGCTTGGGTGCTGCGCTGATTTCGTACAAGGAGTTCAAGAGACAGGGATTCCACATCGTTGCCGTTTTCGATAAGGATCCCGATAAGGTGGGGAAAAACAAGCGCGGCTTGATCATTCTGGACATCAAGAATCTGCCCGAGGTCTCCCGGAAGTTGAAGATCGATATGGCCATCGTGGCTGTCCCCACAAGCGAGGCCCAAGCGGTGGTAAATCTGCTAGTGCAGACCGGCTTTAAGGTTATCCTCAACTTCGCGCCGGTTAACCTGATGGCTCCACCGCAGGTAACCATCAGGAACGTAAATATGGCCGTCGAGCTCGAAGCGCTAAGCTATCGGCTGATGGCCAATTAAGTTCTCCGTTTGTCCTGCGGCGGGCTCAAGTTAGTGACCGTACAACCGTTTTCTTCCAGCCTCCAGAAGATCGTTCTTTAGACCGGCAAATTCCGCCGCCGTAAGCATCTCCACACCTCGCAATTTGGCCGCAGCAAAAACCTCTTTAATTCTCTCCTTCCACCCCAGTTCCCGCAGAAGATGGTGATCCAGAATTAGCTTCTGGATCTGGGTTTTCTCCACGATATGCGACAAATTGCCCGTCGCCTGCCGAAGGCTCTCCACAAAATAGCGTCGCCCCAGCATATACATCACCGGACCATCACAGAAGACCACCTGGGGGTCCTCTTGAAGCAAAAATCCCCTTTGGTCCGCCATGACCGGTCCCTGCACGTCGGAGGTGTGCAAAAACTTGAACTCCTCCTGGACACAAACCTGAACCACATAGCCCAACTTAGGGCCCGTTCCATGAAAAACGGGCGCAGAAAACCGGATCTCCGTCGCCCCGAAGGAGAACTCCTGATTGTCGGCCGTCAAAATCTCCCGGGGCAGATCGCCCAGTTTCTTGAGAAAATGCTCCGCTTTAGCGGCGCAGGGGAACCTGCACACGCATCAGATCACGGGCCACTACTGTCTGGGGGAAGACTAGCTGAGCTTCCTGGAGCAGTACCTTCTCGTCTTTATATCTCTGGCTGATATGGCTCAGAAGCAACTGTCGCACGCCGGCCTCCTTGGCCACCTGTGCTGCGCCTGAAGCCGTGGAGTGACCCATCAGCCGGGCATCTTCGGCCAGCTCCTGGGCGAACATCGCGTCGTGCACCAGAAGATCGGCATCCTCGGCCAGCCTCACCACCGCCGGGCAGGGCCGTGTGTCCAGGGCATGGACAAATTTTCTCCCCTTCCGCGATCTGCCCAGTACCAGATGGGGTTGAATCACTCGCCCGTCCGCTAAACTCACCGATTTTCCCCGTTGAAGCTGACCGAAAAGAGGACCTTCAGGAATTCCCAACTCCAGCGCCTGTTTTAGGTCGAATTCTCCGGGACGGTCCTCCTCAAGCAGAGCGTATCCCAGAGCGAAGATGCTGTGGTCCATGGGACAAGCCTCCACCCGGTAGCCTGGACCCTGGTCAACGAGACCGCCCTCGGTCTCTTGCACCATGAGTTCATATTCGCCGTGAAACCTGAAGGTCTCTTTGGTCACCTTGACAAAACGCTTCAGACCTGGGGGACCGATAATCTGCAACGGTTTGTCTCGAGACAGCAGAGACATGGTCATCAACAGGCCGGGTAACCCGGCCAAGTGGTCACCGTGAAGGTGGGAGATGAATATTGTGGCCAGCCGCCCAAAACCGATGCCCGCGCGACGCATCTGAAGCTGAGTGCCCTCACCGCAGTCGAATAAAAACATCTTTCCTTCGCGGATCAGGGCCGTGGCCGGAAGAGATCGCTTTACCGTGGGGATAGCCCCACCCGTTCCCAGAGTGACTACTTTCATCTTCGCCTCAATCCTCCTTTTCAGAATCAAGCCGCCTCTGATCAGACACCACCATCACCGCTGACAGCCCCGGCAGAAATTCGTTCGCCTTCTATTGGCCGTGATCTCCGATATCCTGCCCCCACAGATGGAACAGGCCTGACCGCCTTTACCATGAACTCTCAAGAAATCCCTAATTTCCACGTGGATATCAGCATCCACACGCTCCCGAAGCTCGTTCCTCGCCCAAGACAGTACTGATCCAATAGCTCGCTTAAGATCGGCCAGCTCTCCGGAATTTAGGCTGGACCTTTTTCGGAAGGGTAAAATCCCTGCTGCAAACAGTATCTCATCGGCATAGGCGTTACCAATACCCGCCAGAAATCGCTGGTTGGTCAGGATGTTCTTGATCATCCCCGGGTGGCGCCTGATGCGTTTGCAGAAGGCCTCCAGATCCACCGTCGGGTCTGTGGCCTCGGGGCCCAGCTCTGCAAACTGCGGGATCGACGAAAAATCCGTCCCCCTGACCCAGTAGATCCGTCCCATTCGCTTGCGGTCATAGTAGCGTAGCTCGTGGTCAGGGAAAAGCTTCAGGCGCAGACATATCCCGGCCAGGGGTTTCGCCCCGCCCGAACAGTACTGGAGCCGTCCCGCCACCATGAGGTTAAAGACCAGAAGGTCATCCTCAGCCAGGTCAAAAATGAGAAACGTGCCCCGGCGGCGAACACCAGTAA
>CBDUWG010000007.1:0-14513 GCA_965370845.1 uncultured bacterium | reverse complement strand
TGATGGGTTGGGAAATGAGGGGTTCTGCCATTCCCCAAACAAACAAAAGATGCTATAGTTTATCCTGTCCAGAGATGCCCATGCCTAGGATGGCCGTGACAAGTTCTTAAACGGCAAGGGCATGCGGTCCCCGCTCACGAAGTTTTTCACGAGGGCGAGAGTGTTCGGGGAGGTCTTTGATGGTCTTCACTCGGAATCCTGATGATGTGGTCTATTGTTTGTACTTTTGATTATGAATAGAAATAAAACAAAATTTATCAATTGTAACACGTTAATTAACAAACGATAGCACTGCAGGGGACAAAATAGTTTTTGGTTATTCCTTCGTTTTATTGATTTATTCGCCAAGCGGATGAGCGTCGACTTCCTGAGTTGACAATGATTTCATTCCTAGCCAACTCGCGCAATAGGTTGTGTATTTTGTTCTTTTTCTGGTTCTCTGTAAGTATCCCTGGTAGTATGTTCATCAACAAATCGTCGATCTTCTTTCGTGATACAGGTTCATGAGTTTGGATCAATTCAACGATCATATCAAGGTAGTATTTCTTATTGAATCCGCGTAAGCGAATATGCTTAGCTTGCTCATCCGTAGCCGCCGCAACCTTGGAGCTGATGAGAATATTTGGATATCTTCCTTCAACTAAGCCCAATTTCTTGAGTTGTTGATGTTCTTTTTGGTCAATACGTATCCGTTTTTGAACCTTGTCTAAAAGAATAACAGCCCAGAGGTCAAGATCGGTTCGCTCCATGAGTAAACGAGTATAATTCTCATCCAGAACTCTTCCCTGGATGGTTACAACAACCCGCTCAGGCGTGCTGAGGTCGTAATCAGGAAGAGGTAAGTATCTCTTCATCTGAAACTGAAACATTTTTTTGATACCGCCTCCTTGGGTATCAATCATATTTAGGCGTACCATAGCCTGGGCAAGAAATTAATTTCTATATACTTCCCAGGGAGCGTCCTGCTGAATTACTCTTTCAACAGTGCCGGGAAGGAAACTCCCCCTGTTTGACAGTACTAACCGATCTGGCATCTCTACCAGGTTGATTTTACCTGCCAAACAATAGTCCTGATGAGCAATGGCGTTGTGTAATGCCTCACGTAATACCCACTCATCATATTGACGAATTTCAACGGGAAATAAGGTCCCGGTAGGTAATTGTCTGATGTTGAGGTTCCGGATACGGGCCAAAACGTGGTCTACTGTGAGGATGAACGGTGGGTCAAAGTGTTCGTAGTCTTTCTCTTGATTTTTATCATCCTTCAGAATCCATGATATGCGAGCTACAGCAGGCGAAATGAGTGACGCTGATTCGGGAAGTCCGAGTAGAATAATTGCTGAATGGGTGATGGCACCATGCACAGACAGACCGGTCTTGTTTAGGAAGGTGTTATCACTCCATTCACTAGATGCTTCTACCTTGTCCGGAGACTTCGTACCCCTCTACGATATTCAGAAGCTCGCGAAATGCGAGAATCGCTGGTCTTCGACCACTAGCCTTACGGAGGACCGAAAACAACCCTTTATCAATATCGGCCACTTTTTCGGGCGATTTGCCTGCCTCCAATCTACTCTTTTTTCTTGCTACTACCACTATTTTTTATACGAGCATCGAGCATCCAGCATCTTCGCTTTTAACCAGGATCCAGGATCATTTCTTGGTCAACTCCCATACCCCATCCCAATCGTCCGACGGGGGAGAGACTTGATACTCCTGGCATCGTTTCAGATATACCTGAGCCACGGGATCCTTCTGCAGTGTCTGAAAGATCCCCACGGCCGTGGCCCACTTTCTCTCTCGATAGAGCCCAAGCCCTTTTTGAAACTGGGCCAGCTCCTTTCTTGGCTGCGAGCTTAACTGACCCTTGCAGGCCAGCAACTGGTAGATCCGCACCGGCTTTCTCTTGCCCACCACGCGGATCAGATCCACCTCCCGGGCCTCCACGAACTGCCCAGCCTCCCGACAGGTCTGTTCTCCGGCCAGGATGAAGATGCCGTATTGTTTGCAGGCCCCCTCAAGGCGCGCGCCCAGGTTGACGGAATCTCCCAGAACGCTGTAGTCGAATCGGTCCCGCGATCCCATGTTGCCCACAACCATGGGCCCGGTGTTGACCCCGATGCGCGCCAGCAGCTTGTGGCCGCACATTTTGCCTATCTGCTCCTGCAGTTCCTGCAGACGTTTGCGGCAGTCCAGGGCGGCCAGGCAGGCTCTTTTGGCGTGATCCGGCTGGTCCAAGGGCGCGTTCCAGAAGGCCACGATGGCATCGCCGATGTACTTGTCCACCGTGCCGCCATGGGTGAAGATGATCTGGGTCATCTCCGAGAGGTAGAAGTTGAGCAACTCTGTGAGCTGCTCCGGAGTGAGGCTCTCGGCAATGGAGGTGAACCCGGCCACATCGCTGAACAGGACGGACATCCGCCGCCTCTGTCCTCCCAGACGCAGCTTCTCCGGGTCTTTGAGGATCTCATCGATTACTTGATGGCTGAGGTAGTGACGGAAGACCTTCTTGACGAAACGCTTCTGCCGGCCCTCCAGGGCGTAGTTAAGCACCGACCCGCCGGCAAAACAGAACAGGGTTCCCGACAGAGGGGCCACCAGGGGAAGCCAGCGGCCGCTCTTGAAGGCGATGATGGCCGTCAGCATGGGGATGGTCAGACAGATCAGGGAGAAGAAGACCATCTGCCAGATCTTCCGGGGCAGTGAGACGGCCAGGCTGGTAGCAAGGGACAAAAGGAGAATCAGGGCCGCCGTGGCCAGGGGATGGGTCAGGGAGAAGAAATCGGCGGCAAGCAGATTGTCGATGACCGTGGCGTGGACTTCCACTCCGGGATAGACGGAACTGAAAGGGGTGGGACGGAGATCTAATAAACCCGGGGCGCTGAAGCCGACCAGCACGATCTTGTCCTGGAAAAAGGCCAGGTCGATCTGTGGCTGAAGACCCTCCTCCAGTTGAAGCTGGGACTGGATCACATCGGCCATGGAGATGCTCTGGTAGGTGCCCACCCCGCCGTGATACTTGATCAGCAGCCGGCCGCTTTGATCCAGGGGTATTTTACTTGCGGCCAGCTCAAGATTTTCATCATCGCTGGCGCGCAGAGTACCTCCCAGAAGCTGGAAAGCAACGGCCAGCGGGAGGGCAGGATAGAGCCGGTCCTGATAGGAGAAGATCAGGGGCAGGCGGCGGAAGATACCGTCTTCATCCGGGGGGAAGCGAACGTTGCCCACGGAGCGGGCGGCGAAAAGAATTTCCTCCACCGATAGGCTCACAGAACTCTGCGGGACGATCTTATGTTCTGGAAAGCCGGGCATCTGGATGGAGTGCTTGTTGAGTATTTTCTCTGCTGCCGTATCCAGAGTCGCAGCCTTCTGGGCGCTGAAAAAAACTGCCAAGGCCACGTTGTCTGCCCCGGCGATGGCCTGGCCGAAGTAAAGATCATCCTGGAGGCCGTATACGGAGTTTTCGGTGAACAGAACATCGAAGACCACGGCTCGGGCACCAGCCGCCTGACAGAAGTGAACGGCGGCGGCATAGAGCTGACGGGGCCAGGGCCAGGACAGGCCGTCCTGTTCGTAGAAGTCCAAGCTTTGCTGGTCCACCAGCAGGATGACGATCTGTTCGCTGGCCCGGTCCCCCTCGGAGAGAGCGCGTAGCCTCCAGTCCCAGCTCTTCCACTCCAGGCTTTCAAAAAGGCCGCCTTCATGAAGCAGCAGAACCAGAATGCCGATCACCAGCCCCAGGACCGTGGCCCGGATGATCTTCTGTCGCTGTGTTTTTAACATGCGGTTTTTATCCCACAGCCTTTTTGAACCGCTTGGTCCTGACCGTCTCCACGCGGCCGCTATAACCCTTGGAGGCGATCTCCTGGCGTACCTTATCAAGACGATCCTGTGCTGCTGGATGGGTTTTAAAGAAGCCCGCGCCGGAGCTCTTCTGAGCGCTGGATGCGATGGCCTGAAGACATTGATCCATCCCGGAGACGGCGTATCCGGCTGCATTGGCGTACTTCAGGCCCAGGCGGTCAGCCTCATACTCCTGCTTGCGGCTGTAGCCCTTGACCACTAACTGGTTCATGATGTCGCCCAGGGCTCCGTCGAAGGCACCAGTTAGTTTGGTCAGCTCCTCTTTGTTGTAGTGTTTGGAGCTCTCCCTGAGCAACACGCCGAAGGCGCCCGTTAGCCGTGATTTTTTGATGGCCTTCAGCCCGTGCTTGGCGCAGATATGTCCAACCTCGTGGGCCAGCACGCAGGCCAGGGCTTCCTCGTCAGCGCATGTGCTCAGAAGTCCCCGGGTGATGAAGACGAAACCGCCGGGGCAGGCGAAGGCGTTTATTTCCTGGCTGTCCAGCACCAGGAAATGATAGCCGCCGTAAATTTCCGGTCGGTCCGAGGCGTAGGTCACGGCAGTGCCCACCTTATTTAGATAGGTGGTCAGCTTGTCGTTTTTATAAACCTGGTACGATGTAAGGATCCTGGCTGCTACCGAACGGCCCAGGTAGTATTCCTGCTCCTCGGTGAGATCCTGGAAGCTGTATTCCACGGCCTCGGATACCTTGTCGATGGAATCCTTCTGGCTACTGTCTATAACGCCTTCTTTCTCCAGGATAGTGGTGCTCATTTTGCTGACCGTGGCACATGCCGTGATCAAAAGAGCCGTCAGGAGGATTGCGGTGATGGTTCCTCTTTTCATTTTCCACCTCCGAATTCTCCGAGCTTGCCCTGCTTGAGGAAGCTTTCCATCTCGGTCCCGGTGATCTTGATCTTGACCATGCGATCAACCCAGGTGTAATCCAGTTTGGAGGTTTTACGATATTCCTTCTCCACCTGTTCGTTGAATCCCTTTCCGGCCAGAGCCACCTCATCGGCGGTGGTCCCTGTTCCGGCCGTTGTCCTGGCCGTCAGGGAGAATTGTGGCTCGGTCACTGCCGATGAGTGAGCCCAACCCTGCACGCCGGCCGTTGTCATAGCCTGGATCCAGTCACCCTGTTCGCCCAGCTTCTGCAGGGAATCCCCGAACTTCAGCGTGGCCACAGAGGGAGAGTAGAATTTCGGGTTCTTTCGCAGATTGGTGGACTTGACCGTCACCTTCAGGGTCTCGGCAGCCAGCAGAAGACCTACAGCCAGCAACAGAAGGGCCATGACGATGCCAAGGATTTTCTTGAGCAATGCATACCTCCTTTTTGATAAGAGTGAGATGAAGAGCCTGGCGGATATATTTACTGAAGCTCGGAGCTCGATGCTGGATTCTAGATGCTGGCAAGTGAAAGGCTAGACTCTGAGTATATGCTATGTTGACTCTGCATTTTCCGAGGTTTAGTTGTTAACCAGTATCCAGTATCCAGTATTCAGGATCCGCCTTTCTCATCCAGGATCCGCCTTTTTTATCCAGAATCCAGTATCTAGAATCTAGAATCTGTTTTTCTTTTCACCAGCTTACAGCCTCGTGTTTTTGCTCAGTTACGTTAACGTAAACAAGTTTTCCCCATACACCTCAAGTATATTAGCCCCCAAGCATCAAGTCAAGCCTTTATTTATTCTTCTCTGCTGTTCGTTTAATCAACTTGGGTTCCACAAAAAGAGTCTTCTCCCTCTCGATGACGACAAGGCCGGGCTGAGCTCCTTTAGGCTTGCGAACGTATCGTTTCTCGGTGTATACCACGGGCACCAGTTTGGCATGGCGGGCGCGGCTGAAATGGGCGGCCAGACTGGCTGCTTGCTCAAGAACCTTCTTGCTGGGTTCTTCCTTGTGTCCTTCCCGTCGAAGGATAACGTGGGAGCCGGGAACACCCTGGGCGTGAAACCAAAGGTCACGGGGGCGGGCAATTCTGTGAGTGAGCAGATCATTCTCCCGGTTATTGCGACCCATAAAAATAGTCCACCCGTCGCCGATTGGATAAGCTGGAGGTATGTTTTTAGGTTTCTGTACCCTTTGCGGTCGCCCGTGGCGAGTTGACGGGATCTGGATACCCAGCCGACTCAATTTGGTTTTGATCCCCTTTGTTCCCTCCTTTTGAGAAGTCGCCTGCAGCACTTCTCTCAGCCCTTCCAGTTCATCCAGGAGAAGGCGAACCTCTTTCAGCCGGCCCTCGATTATAGGCAACCCAGCTTTGGCCTTGCGGAACCGTTTGAAATACCGCTGGGCGTTCTCCGCCGGACCCAGCCTGGGATCAAGAGGAACGAGAATCTTCTGTCCTCGCGCGGAGTAGGGGTCTGGCAAGCGAGCTGCCGACAGGCCCCTTTTCAATTGCCCCATGCTGGCGGCGATGACCTCGCCCAGTTTCTTAAATTCCTCGGCTCTGCGGGCATTGCTCAGGTTGGCCTGCAGGCGCCTCATGGTTCTCCGGTCTCTATGCAGAACCCTGTGAATACCGGCCAACAAGGCTTTTTTGTCTGATTCCAGCTCCACCCGCTTGATCAGGTCGTGGAATATTTTCTCCATCGCCTGGCTGATGGTGGCAAAGAGGAATTTCTGCTCGACGGGGATCAGCTTTGGCTCATAGGGGAGCAGGATACTGCTTTTTTGTCCTAAGACAAGCGTGGGCTGAACAGGCCCCTCTTCCAGCTTCTGAATAAAAACGCCTATGTTCTGCCAGAGGTTCAAGAGTCGAGCATCATTAAGTTCCGACACAGGTACCTTCATATCCAGGTTCAGCTGAGCAGATAAATCTCCCGGGCGGTGGGCTGAGATCCAGGGTGCGCATCCGATGAGCGCCTCGGACAATAACGCTTGAGGTTGCAGGCGCACAGACTTAAGGAATTGATCAGCAGAATGTACCCGGGGATGCAAACCCACGATCTGAGGGGGAGGTTGATAGGGATGACCGGGGAGAATGTGCCGAAAGCGACTCATCTTGCCGGTAACCCGGCGCAGGGTTTCCAGGATCAATCCGCTGTCCAGATCCATCAGTATGAGGTTTTGGTAACGGGGAATAAGCTCTAAGATGAGAACCCGCCGGCGTAGTCCGTAGATCTCATCTATTTTTTGAAATTGCACATGCAGAACTCTGTCGTGCTGCCATTGTCGGATAGAGGTGATTGTGTGACGACATAAAAGCCGTCGCATATTCTGGACAAAAGAACTTTCCCCGTCGCCGTGCTGCACAGAGGAGCAGAGAAAGGGGCCGAAAAGATGTGCATGGGTAGATATACACAGGGAGAGATGTGCGGAAGCTCCGGCGGTTCGCAGGCAGAGACCGGCCAGTGGCAGAGGGCTAACTTCGCTGATAACCACGCCGGCCAATTTATTATGCAGCTCACCAGCCAGTGCTGTGACAGTGAAGAGATTAAGGTCCATTTGAATTTGAAATTTCTCAGGTCAAGGAAGAAAAGATATGAATGAAGGATGGGTGGTTTTCTGGGAAGCACAACCGCTCGAGTCTGAAATAGTTAAAATATTGCGATTATCTTCATATGTCAATCATTTACTGCCATACGGGAAAAATTTGATGAGGGTAAAAGATTTAAATTGACAATGGTGCAATTGTTTTGTATATATAAAGTTTGAAAAAAAAACGGAGATTGCTATGATTTCCAGCATGACAGGTTACGGACAAAGCCAGATCGATCGGGGAAAAGTGAAGTGCGGGGTGGAAATACGCTCGGTGAACAACCGCTTTATGGACGTCCAAATTCGTCTGCCCAGATTTCTTCAACCGTTGGAAGCCCATATTCGCGATACTGTTCAGCGATCAATAAGCCGTGGTAAAATCAACCTGTCGCTTACCTGGGAGGGGATGGAAGAAGATGCCATAGGGGTGAGTTTAGACCAAGGTGCGGCCAGGGCTTATCATAAGCTTATCACCGAGCTGAAGGTTTCTCTTGGACTGGAGGATGTTGTTGGCCTGGATCATCTGTTATCTTTCTCAGAGATTTTCAAACAGGAAAAGAAAGAATGGGATCTGGAGGAAGCATGGGCTGTGGCAAAGGAGGCTGTGGAAATTGCCCTGGAGGATTTGCAGCGTTTGCGCTTTAAGGAAGGAGAGCATCTTCAAAAGGATATGACCCGGCGGGTTAACCGGGTAGAAGAGATTATCCTGGAGATCGAGAGACTGCAACCGCAAAGAGCGGATCAGGCACGATCACGTCTGCGGGAGAAGATCGCCAAACTGTTAGATTCTCAGCAGGTGGATGAGCAGCGGCTGGCCATGGAGGTGGCTCTGATGGCCGAGAAAGCTGATATAACCGAGGAATGCGTTCGTTTTCACAGTCATAATAAGCTTTTTCTCTCCATTTTGGAAGAGGCCGGTTCTGTGGGGCGCAAATTGACCTTTCTGTTGCAGGAGATGAATAGAGAGGCTAATACTATGGGTTCAAAAGCGAACGATGTTCAGGTGGCCCACCAGGTAGTGGAAATTAAAGAGGAAATTGAGCGAATTCGCGAGCAGGTGCAGAACGTGGAGTAATTTCCATTGAAACCGTAGACGAAGTTTTATTTACGTAATAGCTTTTGCACAGCTCTCCAGCGGAGGAGATCTGGTATCCCATTCCGTTCTGGCCAGAATCGGTTTCGGCAAAGTGATCATAGGTGACCTAACGCGACCATTATTTTTCCCAACTCTCTGCCCATGAAACGTCTGAAGGAAGAGGACAAATCTAAAGGGCGGTTAATAGAGATGCTACTTAGGGCTGCAGGACACGCGTTCTTGTGGTTACAGATAGGCCATCACCTGATTTTATCGGCCATCGAAGTGGAGACTTTGAGTCAGCGTACGCTGGCAGGTGTTTGAAAGAGGAGCCAAGGTGATCAGAAAAGGGTTGCTGATGGTAATATCTTCTCCATCGGGTGGCGGTAAGACCAGTATTTGTGAACGGTTAAGAAGGCAAAATGTATCTTATAGGTATTCTGTTTCCGTGACCACAAGACCCAGCAGAAAAGGGGAGGTGGACGGCCAGCATTATCATTTTGTTTCCGCCGAGGAATTTCACCGTCGCTTGCGGGAGGGAAAATTTGCCGAATGGGCTAAGGTACATGGCTGCTATTACGGCACGCTTAATAAGTATGTCGATAAAATATTGTATGAACGTCAGATAGCACTCTTTGATTTGGACGTTCAGGGCGGGTTGCAGATCAAGAAAGCATATCCTCAGAGCGTGTTGGTGTTCGTTTTACCGCCCAACATTGAGGTGTTGGAGAGGAGGCTCAGGGATAGAAAGACTGACGACGAGGAGATCATCCGAACTCGCTTGGAAAATGCCAGGGCTGAGATGGAATACTGGCCACAGTACGATTATGTTGTTGTCAATGACCAGTTGGATTCTGCGGTGAGCCAGGTGCAGGCCATCATAGAAGCCGAGTTGTGCAGAGTGAACCGGATTGAAACACCGGGATAATCAGCGAAATGATTTTTAATAGGAGGTACGATCTATGGATTATGTGACCGCTGAGGAGCTAGAGGGTAAGGCGAGTAATAAATATGAGGCAGTTGTCGTCGCAGCTCTGCGGGCACGGCAGCTTAATATATTGGAAAAGAAGAAACAGGAACTTGAGGGTGAAGTTGAGGATGAGGAAATGGAGAAGGAGAAAAAGGTAAAGGTAACCGTTATCGCTTTGAATGAGTTGGTTCAGGACAAGCTCCATTTCCAAAAATTGGAAAAATAACTCTGGCGGTGGATTAAGAAGAGATGGCAAATTATCTGGTCATAGTTGAATCACCGGCTAAAGCTCGTACCATCAAGAAGTTTCTGGGGCAAGGCTATGAGGTTAAGGCTTGCATGGGACACATCAAAGATTTGCCTCAGAAGGACCTGGGTGTCGATGTTGATGATGGGTTTCGTCCGCACTACACGGTTATAAAGGGCAAGGGAAAAGTGATCAAGGAGTTGAGAACATCCGCCAAGAAAGCGGATGCCATTTATCTCGCTCCTGACCCGGATCGGGAGGGGGAGGCTATTGCCTGGCATGTGGCCCAGGAGCTGGGTGTGGCTGGAAAGACAATTCATCGCATACTGTTCAACGAGATAACCCAAAAGGCCGTCTCCACTGCCGTTCAGAAGCCTCGTTCCATCAACATGGATCTGGTTAATGCTCAGCAGGCCCGGCGGATCATGGACCGCCTGGTGGGATATAAAGTGAGCCCATTTCTATGGCGGACTATGTACAGAGGATTGAGTGCCGGCCGGGTTCAATCGGTGGCCTTGCGTTTGATCAGCGAGCGGGAGGAGCTCATCGAGAAGTTCGTTGCCCAGGAATACTGGAGCATAGCTGCCAACCTTCAGGGGAAAGAGGAAGAGGCTTTCGTCGCTCTTCTGGCCACTATCGATGGTAAAAAGGCTGTTGTGTCAGACCAGAAGCAGGCCGGATACATAGTGGAAATGCTTAAAAGCAAACCATTCACCGTGGCTGGTGTGGAGCGTAAGGAGCAGAAAAGGAACTCATTGCCGCCATTCATCACCAGCAGCCTTCAACAAGATGCCGCCCGGGCTCTGCGTTTCAATGTGCGCAGGACTATGCTGGTGGCCCAGCAGCTTTACGAGGGACTGGACATCGGACAGAAGAGCCCTGTGGGCCTGATCACCTATATGAGAACCGATGCACCCAGAGTGGCTCAGGAGGCACTGGAGGAGGTCCGCCGGTTCATCGAGACAGGGTTTGGGAAAAAATATCTGCCCCCCCGACCCCACAGGTATAAGTCCAAACGCAGTGCCCAGGAAGCCCATGAGGCCATCCGTCCCACCTCGGTATCCCGATTGCCCAAGGATCTGAAATCCTATCTGGGCAAGGATCAATATCGTCTCTATGAGCTCATCTGGAAACGGTTCGTGGCATCTCAAATGACATCGGCCCTGTTCGATGTCACCAAGGTGCAGGTGAAAGTAAATGGTCATGTCTTCAGAGCCTCAGGTTCTGTTCCTGTCTTCGACGGCTATCTCTCAGTATACAGGGAATCTCAACCGATAGGGGAGAAGGCCAAAGAGGAAGGATCCCTGCCGCCCGTGGAGGAGGGTCAGCTGCTCCAGCTGTTGTCACTGACTCCCCAGCAGCACTTCACCAAGCCGCCCCCGCGATACACCGAGGCTACTCTGGTCAAAACCCTGGAGACAGAAGGCATCGGTCGGCCCAGCACCTACGCTCAGATCATCACCACCATAAAGATGCGCAACTACATCCGCACGGAGCAGAGACGGCTGACTCCTACCAGTTTGGGAAGAACGGTCAACAAGCTGCTGGTGGAGAATTTTCCAGATATTTTCGGGGTGAAATTCACAGCCAAGATGGAGGAGAAGCTGGACCGGGTGGGAATGGGAGAATATCGTTGGGTGGAGGTGCTGGATGATTTCTACGGGTCTTTCAGCAAAGTTCTGGAGGAGGCCAATAAGAGGAAGGCCGATTTGAAGAGCGCCCTGCAGCAGCCCACCAATGAGGTGTGCGAGAAGTGTGGCGGGAAAATGGTTGTCAAATGGGGACGCAATGGCCAGTTCTTGGCGTGTTCGAGCTTTCCAAACTGTCGGAACACAAAACCACTTCCCGGAGAGGAAGCTCAAGAGACCACCGACGAGATCTGTGAAAAATGCAGCTCTCCCATGGTGATTAAGACGGGTCGCTTTGGCCGTTTTCTGGCCTGCTCCAAGTATCCTACCTGCCGGAATACCAGACCACTTAGTATCGGAATTAGCTGCCCCCGGGAGGGTTGCCCGGGGAATCTGGTAGAGCGGAAAACGAAGTCGGGCAGGTTGTTTTTTGGATGCAGCGAGTATCCCAAGTGCGATTTTGCCAGTTGGGACAAGCCTGTGGATCTGCCCTGCCCTCACTGTGGAGCCAAACCTCTGGTGGAGAAACAGACCAAAGCCAGAGGGAATTTTTATCGTTGTCTGGCTTGCAAGCAGGAGATGAGCCCTGAGGAGGTGGAGGGGGGCTCGTGATTTTCTCTTCCCGGTGATCGTGTCTAGTACCATGATTATAGGAGGAGGTTTGGCCGGATGTGAGGCAGCATGGCAGATGGCTGATAGAGGAGTTTCCCTCGAGCTCTTTGAGATGCGCCCCAACACCCAAACGCCAGCTCATCAGACCGGATGGCTGGCGGAACTGGTGTGCAGCAATTCACTGAAGTCAGACTTGCCCACAACGGCCAGCGGTCTTTTGAAGAGAGAGCTGCGCCATCTTGGTTCTCTTATCCTTCGGGTGGCCGAGGAAATGGCCGTTCCCGCTGGTTCTGCGCTGGCTGTTGACCGACAACGTTTCGCCGCCCGGATAACCGAAGTGATCAGCAGGCACCCGCGTATTCGGTTGATCAGGGAACAGATCAAAGATCTTCCCCAGGGGAAACCCCTGGTGCTGGCTAGTGGTCCTTTGACCTCCAATGAGCTTTCCGTGGCCATCCAGAACTTTTTTGGCGATGGAACGCTTTTTTTTTACGATGCCATTGCTCCTATCATTTCTGCCGACAGTCTGAATAGCCAGAAGATCTTCCTTGGCTCTCGTTATCAAAAGGGCGAGCCCGCCTACCTGAACTGCCCGTTAAACGAGTCCGATTACCACACCTTTTATAAACAGCTATTAGCTGCCGAGGTCTTGCCGCTGCATTCTTTCGAGAAGAAGCTTTTTTTTGAAAGCTGTCTTCCCGTCGAGGAGTTGGCCAAAAGGGGATTCAAAACGTTGCTCTTTGGAGCCATGAGAGCGGTGGGCTTGACGGATCCACGAACAGGAAGGCGGCCCTACGCTGTCGTGCAACTTCGTCAGGACAACACCGAAGCCAGTATCTACAACATGGTGGGATTCCAGACCAGGCTGCGCAGAGGGGAACAAAAAAGGGTTTTTCGGCTCATTCCCGGGCTGGAGCGGGCCGAGTTTCTTCGCTATGGCAGCGTTCACCGGAACACATTTCTCTGCGCCCCGCGTGTTCTGCGATCTACCATGCAGGTTCGCGGTCAGGAGAAGATGTTCGTGGCCGGCCAGATAACGGGAGGCGAGGGCTATATGGAATCGGTGGCCACCGGGATGGTTGCCGGGTTAAATCTGGCCCGGGTACTTGCCGGACAAGATCCCGTTGTTTTTCCTGCTACAACAGCGGTGGGATCGCTGTGCCGTTACATAGCCGGGGCAAAGCCAGATTATTTTCAACCCATGAACGTAAATTTTGGCATTTTACCTGCTCTGGATTATTCTCCTAGGAACAGGCAACAGAGGAACGAAAAACTGGTCCGACGATCACTGGAGGATCTCTACAGTTGGACAGAGGAAGAAGGAATCATTAAAAATGCCTGATGTGGAAAAGACTATCAAGGAATTTCTGATCTCTCTGGCTCTGGAGAGAAACTACTCGGAAAACACCGTTAAGGCCTATAACAGCGATTTAGCTCAATTTGGAGAATTTCTCCGGCAGCAGCTGGGTCAGCAAAAGGTCTCCGTCCGCGAGATCAACAGGTTGGCTATACGACATTTCCTGGGAGCTCTTCATCTAGAGGATTATAACAGCAGATCTATCCTGCGCAAGCTCACCGCCATTCGCTCTTTCTGCCGATATGCCTGTCAGCGGGGTCTCTTGGAATCCAATCCGGCCACTCATTTGATGCCCATGCGCTGGGAAAAGAAACTGCCCACTTTCCTGGATGTTGCCCAGGCCGCTAAGGCGATGGATCTCCCGGACCGGCAAACGGTGTTGGGGCTGCGAGATTGGGCTATTTTAGAGCTGTTGTATGGCACGGGTATTCGGCTGATGGAATTGGTAGGGCTTAATCTTTCGCTCCTGGATCTTCTGGGAGAGGTGATAAAGGTTCGCGGAAAGGGTAAAAAGGAGCGCATTGTACCTCTGGGAAGCAAAGCAGTAGAGTCATTGCGGGTCTATCTGTCCCGTCGGAAAGAATTGACGGGAAAAAGCCGCCTGAGCTCCACGCCGGCCGTGTTTCTCAATTACCGAGGAGAGCGGATCTCGGGCCGTAGTGTGCGCCGTATAGTGACTGGTTATCTCCAGCAGGTCTCCGAGGAAGCACACCTAAGTCCGCACGTTCTGCGACACAGTTTCGCCACCCATATGCTTGACGCCGGAGCTGATCTGCGGGCCGTGAAGGAGCTGCTGGGACATGCCAGTCTCTCTTCTACCCAGATCTACACCCATGTGACGGTGGAGAAACTGCGCGAGGTTTACAAACAGGCACACCCCAGGGCATAGGGTGGGGAGCAAACATGGAAGAATATGTGGGTGCTATTCATATTCACTCCAATTACTCCGATGGATCCAAATCGATCCCGGAGATCGCGCGCATTGCCCAGTCTGTAAACTTAGATTTTCTTCTCTTCGCCGATCACATGACTCTACAGCCCCTGTACGATGGCCACGAGGCCTGGCATGATAAGGTGTTGGTTCTCATTGGCTACGAGATTAACGACCCGGAGAATATAAATCATTATCTGGCTTTTGACATAGATAAGGTGCTGGCCCGGGATCTAACTGCCCCCGAATATGTTCGGCAGATACATCAGAGGAAAGGCCTGGGTTTTATCGCCCACCCAGATGAAATACGCCATGCCTTTGATAAATATCCTCCTTATCCCTGGACTCACTGGGAGGTAGATGAGT
>CBDUWG010000006.1:0-14597 GCA_965370845.1 uncultured bacterium | reverse complement strand
AAAAACGTCCAATTTTGTCCATTTGTGTCCCTGGGGATGGTTTCAATAATCACCAATACAAAAAGGGAGTTGCATAAATCTCAAAGACTTACACAACTCCCCCGGGAAGCCTTAACAGGGCTTCATACGATCACTACAGTTTTAGGGCAACGAACGTGCTATATGGCAATCCCACCCAACAGTCTATCGCCGTCGGGTGCGCTGACCCGACGCCACGTGAAAGACAGTACTTAAACAAAACCTCTGGATTCCCGCTTTCGCGGGAATGACAGAAAAGAGTGATCTCGTCGAGCATCGATCTTCGACGGACAAGTTTCGTTACGAGCCTCGAGGCCGACAACCGAGCTTCGACAAACGATCTTTCGCCATCGGGTGCGGTGCCCCGACGCCACGTGCAAATCGAGTTTCAATATAGATCAGGTTTTGCTGATGTCAACAAAAGATCAATTTCCTACCCACCCTGCCAAAGCTCGCCTGAGGAAACCGCCAATGTCCCAAATCCAAGTTTTTCCGGCGGTTTTCCCCTTGACAAAGTTGCTAAACTGCTGTATAGTTGCAATGGACTTTTGCACCTGGCGCCGATGTTTATGTGGTCACATCACCAAATCCAGGCGAATTCAAAGAACGATCGAGGAATCGCTGGTCTGATGGGCAAAGGCCTTTGGCCGGACGATTATTTTTATGAACCGATTCGTCAAATATCAGCTTCCCGCCTGCCTGTGGGCCGGGCTCATCTTTGTTTTCTCTTCCATTAAGAGATTGCCCGTTCCCCAGCTGGGAGTGAATTTTACGGATAAACTCGGCCATTTCATCATCTACCTCATTTTCGGCTTTCTGCTGGCTCGGGCCTCGCTGAGCATAAGCGCCCGGGGGAAAGAGAAAAGGGCCATCCTGCTGGCCGCCGCCCTGGGAATTCTGTGGGGTATCATCGATGAGATCCATCAGGCCTTCGTCCCCGGCAGAGAGGCGAGCTTCCTGGATGGTGTTGCCGACGCTGGCGGAGTTTTGTTGATTTCGTTTGTCATTTTGTGGAGAGTGAAGAAGAGAGCCCGGGTTGAGGGAGATTCAAGGAGGAAAGAATGAGCCGTCGAGTGATTTTTCTGTGCTTTTTGCTGGCCGCGGTCCTGTCCTTTGCCGGCTGCGGGCAGAAGAAGGAAAAAGTTGGAGAGGATCTGCTGAAAGTGGGGTTGGTCTTCGATGTGGGAGGCAAGGGGGATAAATCATTCAACGATGCTGCTTACCGAGGATTGAGCCAGGCAGCCGCCGAATTTCCCATGGAGTTCGTCGAGTTCGAGCCGGGGGAGGACGCCGACCGGGAGTCCGGCCTCAGAAAGCTGGCCCGGGTGGGGTATGATCTGGTCATCGGGGTGGGATTTCTGTTCACCGATGCCATCACCAAGGTGGCCAGAGATTTTCCCCAGGTCTATTTCGCCTGTGTGGACTACGATCTCAAGCCGGGCATGGAGATGCCGCCCAACCTGGTGGCCCTGAAATTTCGAGAGGAAGAGGGATCCTTTCTGGTGGGAGCCCTGGCAGCCATGAAGACCCGCACCAGAACGGTGGGCTTTATCGGTGGGATGGATATCCCCCTGATCCACAAGTTCGAGGCCGGATACCGGTACGGCGCTCAGCTGGAGGATCCACAGGTGCGTGTTCTGGTGAACTATGCCGGGGCCACCGGGAAGGCCTTTGACGATCCGGTCAAGGGAAAAGAACTGGCCCTTGCCCAGTTCAACAAGGGAGCCGATATCATCTTTCAGGCGGCGGGCACCACCGGCCTGGGGGTCAAGGAGGCCGCTCTGGAGAAGGATGGACTGGTCATCTGGGTGGACTCCAACGGCAATTACCTGGCCCCGGGGACCATCCTGACCAGCATGGTCAAAAAGGTCGATGTGGCCGTCTACCAGACCATCGCCGCCGTGTACCAGGAGCGTTTTCAGGGTGGCGTCCGGGAATTTGGCCTGGCGGAGGATGGGGTGGGGTACACCGTGGATGAGCACAACGAAAGCTTGATCTCCCAGGCCATGATCGATCGTCTGGAGGAGTTGAAGCTGAAGGTGATCGAGGGTCACATCGCAGTTCCCAAATATTGAGGATCTCGTGCCCACAGAAGAGAACATGCTGCTGGAGATGCTGAATATCAGCAAGCGATTCGGCCCGGTGCTGGCCAACGACAGGGTCAACCTGCAGGTGCGCCGGGGCGAGATACACGCCATCGTGGGGGAGAACGGTGCCGGTAAATCGACCCTGATGAAGATACTTTACGGCCTGATGCGTCCTGATCAGGGGACCATCCGCCTGCGCTCCCGGACGGTGAGAATTTCCTATCCCGGCATAGCCACCCAGCTGGGGATCGGGATGGTGCACCAGCATTTCATGCTCATTCCCCGCTTAACGGTGGCCGAAAATCTCATCCTGGGTCAGGAGCCCCAGGGATTCGGGGGAACCCTCGACATCGCCGCGGCCCGGCGGGCCACCGGGGAGCTGGCCAGCTCTCTGGGTTTCCAGATTGCCCCCCAGGATAGGGTGGCCGATCTCTCCGTGGGGGCACTGCAGCGCCTGGAGATCATGAAGGTGCTTTACCGGGGCGCGGAGCTCATCGTTCTGGACGAGCCCACGGCGGTGCTCACTCCCCAGGAGGCTGGCGAGTTGTTCCGGACCATGCGCAGAGTAAAAGAGGAGGGCAAGACGATCATCTTCATCACCCACAAACTTTCCGAGGTGATGGAGCTGTCCGATCGAGTGACGGTGATGCGGCAGGGCCGGGTGGTGGGCGTCATGGACACGGCTCAGGTGACCCCCGATAGATTGGCCGAGCTGATGGTCGGCCGGCCGATCATATGGCAGGTGGAGAAAAGTTCCTTCCGGCCCGGCCCGGCCGTTTTGCAGGTGCGCAAACTTTGCGCAACGGACGCTGCCGGTGCTCCTCGGCTGCAGGGCCTCACCTTTACGGTTCGGGCCGGGGAGATCCTGGGCATCGCCGGCATCCAGGGCAACGGCCAATCTGAGCTGGTGGAGGTGCTCAACGGCTTGCGTCCGGCCACGGCGGGGCAGGTTTTTCTGCAAGGCCGGCTGGTGCTGGGAGAGTCTCCTCGCCAGATTCGGGAGGAGAGCGTGGCCCATATTCCCGAGGATCGGCAGAACCGGGGATTACTGCTCGATTTCAACCTATCTGAAAATGCCGTGCTCGGCCTGCAGCATCAGCCGCGGTTTTCCAGAGGCTGGTTGAGAATGGGGACAATTCGGGAGCACGCCAAAAAGCTGGTGGAACGGTACGATATCCGGGCGCCCAGCGTGGAGATCAAGGTGCGCAATCTCTCCGGGGGGAATCAGCAGAAGCTGATCGTGGCCCGGGAGGTTCAGCAGGACCCTCAGTTGCTCATCGCCGCCCAGCCCACCCGCGGGGTGGATGTGGGGTCGGTTGAGTTCATCCACAGACAACTGGTCGACCTGAGGTCCCGGGGAAAGGCCATCCTGCTGGTTTCCGCCGATCTGGAGGAGATCCTCGGGCTCAGTGACACCATCGCGGTGATGTTCCGGGGCAAGATCGTCGGCCAATTTGAGGGCGGCCAGGCGAACGAGAAAGCCCTGGGCCTGTTGATGATGGGTGAACAGGTGCCTGAGGGTGAAAGCAGTGGCAATGGCAATAGCAATAAATGCAAACCGGCAGAGGGCAGTGGTGGGGAGGTGAGCTGATCGGATGAAGAGAGGAAAGACATTTCTCATCCTGGAGATCCTCTCTCCGGCCGCTGCCTTTCTCCTTGCTCTGGTCGTGGGTGCCGTGATCATCCTGTTTATGGCCGAAAACCCGCTCCATATTTATCGGGTGATGTTCCGCGGGGGGTTGGGGAGCATCGATGCCTTCGGATATGTGCTCTTCTCCGCCACCCCCTTGATCCTGACCGGATTGGCCGTAGCCTTTGCTTTTCGATCCGGGCTCTTCAACATCGGTGGGGAGGGACAGCTGTACATGGGCGCTTTCTTCTGCGCCTGGGTTGGCTTTACACTGCGGGGCATGCCCCCGGTTATTATGGTGCCCATCTGTATTCTGGCCGCCGCCCTGGGGGGAGCCCTTTGGGGGTTTGTGCCGGGCATTTTAAAGGCACGGTTCGGCGTGCATGAGGTGATCAATACCATCATGCTCAACTTCGTGGCCATACTGGCCACCAATTTTTTGGTCAACCACGTGTACAAGGAGCCGGGCCAGATGATTCCCCAGACCAGTGAGGTTGTCTCCTCGGCCTGGATCCCGCGAATGGCCCCTCTTCTTCAGAGGCTTAACGTCCAGCTTCCCCGAAGCAACCCGCTGAACTATTCGCTGTTGCTGGCTCTGGCAGTAGCGGCTCTGGCCTGGTTTATCCTGTTCAAGACGAGGCTGGGCTATGAGATCCGCGCCGTGGGCCTCAGTCAGAAGGCGGCCGAATATGGCGGCATCAAGGTGGGAGTCACCCTGGTTTTAGCTATGGCCATCAGCGGCGCCATGGCGGGATTGGTGGGGGTCAACGAGGTGATGGGATATCGCCACCGATTTTTAGACGGATTTTCCACAGGCCTGGGTTTCACCGGGATCGCCGTGGCCCTGCTGGGTCGAAACCATCCTCTGGGGGTTGTTCTGGCTGCCGTGCTCTTTGGCATTCTCAACACCGGGGCCCTGGAGGTGGACATTTTTACCGATATTCCCAGGGAGCTGGTCATAGTTTTACAGGCGGTGATCATTATCTGCGTAGTGGTCGGCGATCAGGTCTTTCGCCGATGGGTAAGCCGTCGCATCAGGTAAGAGCTGGTCCCCGCGGAGCCATGTCCCGTTGTCATCGTTTTTTCCACTGAACGGACGCTAACATGTTTCATCTGGAAATCATCTCCGCCTCCATTCGCATGGCCACCCCTTTGATGCTGGCCGCCTTGGGAGGCGTGTTCTCGGAGCGCTCCGGGGTGGTGAATATAGCTCTGGAGGGCATGATGCTTAACGGAGCCTTCGCCGCCGTGGTGGCCACTCATTACACCGGTAATCCCTGGGTGGGCCTGCTGGCCGCGGTGTTGGTGGGGTTGGTGACAGCGCTGATTCACGGCCTGGTGACCATCACATTCAAGGCGGATCATATCGTCAGCGGGGTGGCGGTAAACCTGCTGGCCCTGGGAGCTACTCAGTTTGCCTGCTGGGTGATATATGGGAATTCCGGGAATTCCGAGCGGGTGGTGGGGCTGCCCGTCTGGCGAATTCCCCTGGTGGACCGAGTGCCCGTACTGGGGCATATTCTGAGCGGACACTCTCCCCTGGTCTACATTGCCATCTTGTTGGTTCTTCTGGCCCATTTTTTGCTATTTAAGACTGTTTTCGGACTGCGCCTGCGGGCGGTTGGAGAGCATCCTCTGGCCGCCGATACCATGGGCATCAAAGTGACTGTAATGCGATACCGGGGCGTCCTGATCAGCGGGGTGCTGGCCGGTTTGGGTGGGGCTTTTCTATCCCTGAACACCCATTATTTCGTCAAGAACATGTCCGGCGGCCGCGGGTTCATCGCCCTGGCGGCCATGATATTCGGAAAATGGACGCCCTTTGGAGCGGCCGGAGCCTGTTTGCTGTTCGGGTTTTTAGAGGCCCTGCAGATGTCCCTTCAGGGTGGTGGTGTGCCCACTCAGTTTATCCAGATGATCCCCTATCTGGCCACCATGGTCGTTCTGGCCAGCGCCGTGGGTAGGGCAACGCCACCGGCGGCGGTGGGGCGTCCTTATCTGAAAGAGGCTGAATAACGGCGGTCCGGGCTAAACATTTTTAGGGTTCTCCCCTTTTTATATTGACACTCCTGGTGGGACTCGTTATTATTAGAGGAGTCCGGCAATTCCAACCGGAGGGGGGCTGACTGAGTGCCGTTTAAGACCGTCAAGGGGACCCACGATATCCTGCCCGAGGAAATGGGGCAATGGCGATACGTGGAGGAAAAAGTCCGTCAGATGATGGCGGTCTACAACTACCAGGAGATCAGGACCCCCATCTTCGAGCATACCGAGCTATTCAGCCGCAGCATCGGCCAGGACACGGACATCGTGGGCAAAGAGATGTACACCTTCACCGACGGGGGAAAACGCAGCTTGACCCTGAGCCCTGAGGGCACTGCGCCCGTTGTCCGGGCGTACATCCAGAACAATCTGGGAGCCAAATCATTGCAGGTGAAACTGTTTTACTTGGCTCCCATGTTTCGCCAGGAAAACCCCCAACAGGGCCGGTTTCGCCAGTTTCATCAATTCGGCATAGAGGCCATCGGCTCGTTGGATGCAGCTCGGGATGTTGAAGTAATTGCCCTGGCTATGGGCATTTACCGTGAGCTTGGTCTGCAAAAGCTGAGCCTTCGCCTGAACTCCGTGGGTTGCCGTATCTGTCGATCCGTTTATCGCCAGGTCCTGCGGAATTTTTTGAAAGGCAGGCTTTCTGCCCTTTGTCCGGACTGTGTGCAACGCTATGAGAAAAACCCGTTGCGGGTTCTGGATTGTAAGAGGGATAGCTGTCGGAGTCAGACAGAGGGTATCCCCCTGATGGTCGGGCATCTTTGCCCGGAGTGCGCTGAGCACTTTTCACGGGTTCAGGAACTCCTTAATAGCCTGGACATCGCCTTTATCCTCGATGGACGATTGGTGAGAGGCCTGGATTATTACACTAAAACGGCTTTTGAGGTGCTCAGCGGCGAGTTGGGGGCCCAGGATGCCCTGGGAGGAGGAGGCCGCTACGACGATCTCATCGAAATATTGGGAGGCAAGCCTACGCCTGCCGTTGGATTTGCCGCCGGGATCGAGAGGCTCCTTCTGGTTTTATCGCGGCAGGGGGACGGGCAGGTCTTACCAGAAGTCTTGGATCTGTTTGTGGTTGCCCTCGGCGATGACGCCAAAAATTTGACCTTGCGGGTTTTGGAACAGCTTAGGCACAGGTTGGTGTCCTGTGACGCCGACTTCATGGGCAGGAGCCTCAAAGCCCAGTTGAGAGCGGCAAATCGCCTGGGAGCGCGTTATGCGCTGATCATCGGGGAAGATGAGCTGAAAAGGGGTAAGCTGGTTCTGAAGGATATGCAGAGGAGCCAACAGGAGGAAATTGATCTTGATAAAATGGTTCAAAATGTGTGCGACCGTTTGGCTCAACGGTCTTCAGAGAAAGAAAGCAACAGTTGCGAATAAGGAACAGGTGCTGAAGTGGTTCCAGATGGCCGTATTTCTTCTTCTGGTTGCCTTTCTCTGCCTTATGTCCTGTTCCAAGGAGGGGCCGAGCACCGCTGACACCCAGTTGCCAACCGTGGAGATAACCTTTCCGCATAGCAACACCTCTGTTTCGGGAAATGTGATCATCGTGGCCAGGGCAGAGGATAATGAAAGGGTGGTGAGGGTGGAGTTCTATATCGATGAGGTTTTACGCTACACCGATGAGGAGTCTGCCTGGGAATTTAGCTGGGAAACCATCTTGTGTGACAACGGCACTAAGCATTCCATCATGGCCGAAGCCTATGACAAGGCCGGGAATTCGAAATCCTCCGAGGTCGTCAGCGTGGTGGTGAACAATGAACTGAACGATCCTCCCACGGCCGCAATTCTCACGCCCGCCGACAGCAGCAGTCTTGCTCTGGGGGAGGAGGTTGTTTTCCAGGGCTATGGGCGGGATGCCCTGGGGAATGTTTTGCACGAGGAACAATTAGCTTGGTTTTCCAATCTCGATGGGTATTTAGGGATAGGAACGTTCCTGGCCAAAGACGACCTGTCTGCCGACTGGCATACCATTACCCTGATCGCTACCGATGACCGCGAGTTAACGGGAAAAGACAGCATTAGTATCCATATATCTACCGAAGGGGAGATATTTCAGGTCACCTACGACGCGGGTTTTGAGGAATATCCCTGCTGGTCCCCGGATGGCCAGAACTTGGTATACGCCTCTGATCGCGCGGGGAACTATGACATCTGGACGATCTCCGTCGCCGGGGGTGTTCCGTCCCAGTTGACAGTGGATTCAGAGGATGATTTTTGCCCTGCCTGGCACGGTTCGGAGATCGCCTTTACCTCCTTTCGCAGCGGAAACGCCGACATCTGGAAAATTTCGGATTCGGGGGAAGATCTCGTTCAGCTGACCGCTTACCAGGGCTGGGATACCGGCGCCTCCTGGTCCCCCGATGGGGAGTACATCGTCATCTCATCTCAGTTGGGTGGAGGGCCTACGAATCTGTGGATTCTGTCCATGAGTGGCGACGATCCGGAAGAGCTAACCACTCAGCCCGGATATGAACCTGACTGGTTTTTCGGGGACATCGCCTTCCGGGCTCAGGATGGAAACATCTACGTGACATCTCTGGCTGGGATGTCGCCAGTGCAGATTACCTGGGATCCCGCCTTAGATATGTCACCAAACTGGGCTCCCGACGGAAACGCCATTGTTTTTACCTCTAACCGGAGCGGCAACGAGGATATCTGGATCTGGTCATTTGAGGATAGTCGGTTTACGCAGTTGACATTTTATTCGGGAAAGGATTACGGTCCGGCCTGGTCTCCCGATGGGCAATGGATCGCCTTTTCCTCGGATCGAAGCGGTTCCTCCGACATCTGGATCATTCGAACACAGCCCTGACAGCAGAGGGGCATGAATAGGGCGCAGATCAAAAAGGGGAGTAAGGGTATTTGAACGCCAAGGCTATCACAAAAAGAACACACACCTGCAGCGAACTCAGAACTCAACATGTGGGCGAGGTGGTGACGCTGATGGGATGGGTGCGCCGGCGCAGGGATCACGGGGGCGTGATCTTCATCGACCTGAGGGACCGTTACGGGTTGACCCAGGTGGTTTTCCGTCCCGAAGAGGAGGATTTGCAGAAAAGAGCCCGGGAGCTGCGCAGCGAATATGTCATCGGGGTTCGGGGAGTGGTCCATCATCGACCACGGGGAATGGTGAATCAAGATATGGTGACGGGGGAAATAGAGCTGGAAGCCCAAGATCTTATCATCCTCAGCGAGTCAAAGCCGCCGCCATTTCTCATCGACGAGGAATCCGGAGCTCTGGAAGACCTGAGGCTTCGATACCGCTATCTGGATTTAAGAAGAGCGCCTCTACAGAGGACCCTTTGTCTGCGGCATGAAGTCTATCAGGCCATCCGGGGTTATCTCAACGAAAAAGGCTTCCTGGAAATCGATACGCCCATTCTGACCAAAAGCACGCCAGAGGGAGCCCGAGATTATCTGGTGCCCAGCCGGACCCATCCGGGAAAGTTCTACGCGCTTCCCCAGTCACCGCAGATATATAAACAGCTCCTGATGCTGGCCGGTTTTGATCGATACTATCAGATCGCCAGATGTTTCCGGGATGAGGACCTGAGGGCTGACCGGCAGCCGGAATTCACCCAGCTCGATATTGAGATGTCTTTTGTGGACGAGGAGGAGATCTACAACCTCACCGAAGATTTATTTAAACACGTATTTGCCAAAACTTTAGATGTTCATCTGCAGTCCCCTTTTCCCAGAATCGATTATTGGGATGCCATAGCTCGCTATGGCACCGACAAGCCGGATATCCGCTTCGGCCTCGAGCTGGTCGATCTCGGTGACATTTTTTCGAAGTCCCAGTTTCAGGTCTTTTGCAAAGTCCTTCAGGGCGGTGGGCAGATTAAGGGCATTAACGCCAAGGGCTGTGGATCCTATTCCCGAAAGGAAATAGAACAGCTGACCGAGCTGGTCAAATCCGCCGGCGCCCAGGGTTTGATTTCTTTCAAGGTTACGTCCGAGGAAGAGGCCAGCGGCAGGCTTCAATCTGCAGTGGCCAAGTTTTTGTCCGCCGATGAGTTGAGCCAGATCCACCAGAGGATGGAGGCCCAGGATGGTGACCTGATCCTGGTAGTGGCCGGTGAGAGCAGACTGGTGGCCAATTCTCTGGGCCAGTTGCGTTTGGAGATGGCTCAACGACAAGAGCTTATCGAGCCGGATCAGTTTGCGTTCTGCTGGGTAGTAAACTTTCCCCTGTTCGGCTGCAATCCGGAGACCGGTCAAGTGGAGTCGGAACACCACCCCTTCACAGGGTTTCGGGAGGAGGACAGCGATCTTTTTGACACGGATCCGGTCAAGATAAGGTCAAGGGCATATGATATCGTGCTCAACGGAGTGGAGATAGGTAGTGGGAGCATCAGGATTCACCGTCGAGATCAGCAGCATAAAATCTTCGAAATCCTGGGTCTCAGCCCGGAGCAAATCGAGAAACGGTTTGGCTTTCTCCTGGAAGCCTTTGAATATGGTGTGCCGCCTCATGGCGGAATCGCCCCCGGACTGGACAGGTTGATCATGATAATGCAGGGATTGAGCTCTATCCGGGATGTCATTCCCTTCCCCAAAACCACCATCGGCGCCTCTCTCATGTCCGGAGCGCCCACTACGGTGGACGAATCGCAGTTGGAGGAACTGGGCATAGCCCTGAGGGCTCAAAAACGGAGCCCGGTTGACAGATCTTGATTTCCTGATCTAAAAATATTCCTTGACAAGAAAAAGATATTTTGGTAATTTACAGCATTCGGAGGAACTCCACCAAAGTGAATTTTCCACAAGGAGGTGTTGTTCGCATGACCACCAAGATGCTCTGCCGTTCGACGGTCCTGTTCTTTTTTCTCTTGGTCTTGCTGGCCAGCGTTTTGCTGACCGGATGTTCTCGTCATCCGTCCCCAGAGGAGCTTAGCCAACTGGAGATGACCAAGGCCGCGGCGTTGGCCGCCGAGGATGAGGCTCTGGCCAAGGCTGAAGAGAGGCAAAAATGGGAGGCCAAGTTACAAGACAAGCAAGAAGAATTGAAGAGAGCTGAAGATGATTTGAAGGCCGTTCAGGAGGCTTTAGCTCTTGAAGGAGAGTGAGGTGACATTACGGAGTTCTCTTTTTAGGGCCTGCTTGTGTGTAGTTTGCGAAAAACATTTTTTGATCTCACCTTCTGAAAGGAGTTGATCGCGGCATGAGAAACCATGTAAAAAAAAGCACTCTATTGTTGGCATCTTTCCTCGCGGTGCTCATGGCCCTGGGAGTCTCTGTCAGCTTTGGCCAGGAAGAGATGAGCTGGGAGGAGTATGAGGCCACTCTGCTCTCCTGGCAGCAGCGCGAGATGGCGGCCAAGGTCACCATTGCTCAGGAAGTGGAGAATATCGAGAAGATCAAGGGCGAGATCACCGCTATTAACGGAAAGATCGAGAAGATCACCCAGCAGATGTACACTCTTCTGAGCATCAACCAGGCGGATGTAGATAAGCTGGATCAGGAAATAGCTGGCATCATGGCTCACATCGAGCAACTCAAAGGCATGACTTCCCAGGAGCTGGAGTTCAAAAGAGATGAGATCGACGGCATCGAGAGCGATATCAACGGACTGAAAATATGGCCGGCGGCCAAACTGCCGGTCATGATGAGGAAGATAGACGGTCTCAGAAAAGCTCTGGTCCAGCTTCGGGCCAAACTGCCCAGACTACCCAGAACACATACTGTTGTGGGTGGGGAGTGCCTGTATGTTATCTCCAGTTACGCCAAGATCTACGATGATCCTCTAAAATGGCCGCGGATTTATCGGGCCAATCGGGATAAAATTAAAGATCCAAATCTAATTTATCCCGGCTGGGTCCTGGACATCCCCAGAGGATATCCTTCTACACACACGGTGATTGCAGGTGAGTATCTGTCTAAGATCGCTTCTTACTGGGAGATATACAATGATGCTAGCCAGTGGCCCAAAATTTACCGGGCCAATCGCGACCAGATCTCCGATCCTGATCTGATCTATCCGGACCAGGTTATTACGATTCCGAGGGACTGAGTATTTCAAGGTTTCTCCGCTTTTTCTTCACGTCCCTGGTCGCGCACCCTATCGATGAGATGATAACTGAAAGATAAAGACCTCTCGATCCTCGGGGCTCCCCGGAGACGGGAGGTCTTTATTTTGTGGATGGACTGGCCAGGGGTGGAGTTCAGATAAGCTTGTTTTCGAAGAGGTTTGCCTGTGGATCGAGTTGTTAAAAAGACGATTTTTCTGGAAAGTATTGATCCTAGAGCCATTTTTGGCATCAACGATCAGAATCTGCGCATGATCGAGGAAAGCTTTCCGGCGAAGATCGTGGCCAGAGATTCCCAAATTGTACTGCAGGGTGCTGAAGAGGTGGTGGAGCAGATCTCGCTGGTTTTCTCCGATCTGATTGCCTGTGCCCGTGCCGACCTGCTTCCTCAGTCCGAGGAGGTATCCATGGCCATCAACAGGGCAAAGACCAATCAGGAGGGGCTTAAGTCTAAGGAAGAATTTTCCTACATCAACGTTTCCAACAAAAAAGAGAAGGTTCGGCCGAAAACATCCGGTCAGAGGGAATATGTACGTGCTATAGCTGGGAATGATGTGGTTTTTTCCATCGGACCGGCTGGTACTGGTAAGACCTATCTGGCAGTGGCCATGGCCGTGGATGCCCTGAGACAGAAGAAGGTCGACAGGATTATTTTAGTTCGGCCCGCCGTTGAAGCAGGCGAGAGCCTGGGTTTTTTACCCGGGGATCTTCGAGAAAAGATCGACCCTTACCTGAAACCTCTCTACGATGCCCTCTACGATATGATGCCGGCCAGCCGCACCAGGAAATTTTTGGAGACCGGGATCATCGAAATTGCTCCCCTGGCCTATATGAGGGGAAGAACTCTGAATAACTCCTTCATTATCTTGGATGAAGCCCAGAATTCCACCGCATCACAGATGAAGATGTTCCTGACTCGTCTGGGAGTGAATTCCAAAGCCGTGATTACCGGGGACATAACCCAGGTGGATCTCTCCGATAAAAAAGCATCTGGCTTAATCCAGGTGCAGAGTGTGATCGGGCACGTCGATGGGATCAAATTTATCTATTTGACCAAGCGGGATGTGGTTCGGCACAAGCTTGTTCAGGAGATTATCAAGGCTTATGAGAATTATGAGAAAAAGGAATGAGGGAAGAAGCGCCGTGAAATCAGCTCGGCGAATGGCCAATCGTCCCTCCAGAAACAAGAAGACGGTCCGGAAAGAAGAGAGATTCTCCTCCTTGCAGAGGGGCTCGACTATCTATAAATGGACCTTGGGACTTTTAGTGGTGGCCATCCTCACTGTTTTAGCGCCGGAGAACAGGGTTTTTTGGCCCATCGGTTTGCCCCGAGAGGGAGACATCTCGAAAACGGATATCATCGCGCCCTTCACCTTCTTCGTGATGAAGGGCGATGCCGTTTTAGAGCAGGAGAGGCAGGTTGCGGCCGATGAGGTTTTACCCCTGTTTGATTATAAGGCCTCGGTCCTGGAAGCTCAAAAGGAGAGGGCAAAGCTTTTCTTTGGTGAAATAGAGAAGGCCAGGCAGCAGAGACAGGCCGGTGGACAGTTTCCCTGTTTGACCGGCGACCGGCAACTCTCCGAGGAAACCCTGGATCTCTTGCTAAACGCCCAAAAGGCAAAGGTGGTAGAGGCCGAGGCGGAGAGATTGGGGATGAGCCTTCTGAAGATTGGGATAATCCCCGGGGATAGCCTGCGTTCAGGGGTGTCCACCTCGCCGGTTAGAGTTCGGCGGGGTGATGCGGAGTATGAGCGGGAGCTGGAAGAGCTTCTCACCGAGGTTAAGGCCAGGGGAACTTTGTTGAAGGAGGCTCGGGCTAAATTCAAGGATGACGATCTGGCTGTGAAGGCCACTTATGAGGTTGGCCTTCTTTTTCTGGTTCCCAATCTCATTTACAACGAGTCTGAGACGGAGAGAAGACAAAAGGAGGCTATGGAAACCGTCCCCACCACAAAGGGCATGGTGCTTAAGGATGAGAAGATAATCGGCAGTCACGAGCGGGTGAGCAAAACGGCTTTGGAAAAACTACGATCCCTTGCTCTGGCCAAGGAAGAGAAAGAAATGCTGGGTAGATCGTGGAGTCTTATCTTTCCCATCCTTGGTCGTCTATTGCTCAATGCCTTTGTGGTTGTCCTGCTCGCCGCGTACCTTTTTTTCTATCGACAGAAGGTTTTTGCAGACAACCGGTTGTTGCTTCTGCTGTCTCTTATCACCGTGAGTCAGATGATCATCGCATATGTTGTACAGACTGTTGCCGGAGCCTCGGAATATCTGGTGCCCATTGCCATCGCGGCCATGTTGACCACGATCCTCTTCGACGCGCAGTTGGGAGGGGTGATGGCTTTAGCCATTGCCCTGCTCTTCGGAAATCTGCAGGGCTTCGATTTAGCCACCACCCTTGTGGCCCTGATGGTGGGTACTGCCGCAGCATATTCGGTCACCAAGGTGCGGCATCGACGAGAGTTCTACCGCCCTATGCTTTTCATATCCCTGGCCTATATTCTCTCCATTGGTCTCATCGGTATGATGCGACTGACCCCGGCGATGATCCTCTTGCAGGATTTTGGGTTGGGAGTGTTGAGTGGGGTGAGCGCGCCCATCATCACCAGCGGTATCTTGTTCATCTTTGAGGGACTGTTCCACATAAGCACCGACATCACCCTGCTGGAGCTTTCCGATTCCAATCGTCCCCTGTTGAGGGAGATGGCCTTGAAGGCCTCGGGAACCTATCACCACAGCATCAATGTGGGCTATTTGGCCGAGGCGGCTGCTGAGGCCATA
>CBDUWG010000005.1:0-14742 GCA_965370845.1 uncultured bacterium | reverse complement strand
TCACCACGAGAAGAGGGGGTAGCGGAAGACAGCGAGGCTGGCGGCTGGCCGAACGAATAGTGAGGACAGTATGGCCGCAGGCCATAGCCAGCCGGTGCCGCCATTCTGAAAATGCGCATTGAAAAAGGCAAAATGAAAACCGAAAAATGCAAAATGAGAGTCAACCCTGCAAATCATATGTGAGCACATGGTCAGTACGAGATCAATTTGAAATTTGCACTCTGCATTTTTCATTTTGCATTGGGGGCCACATCAGAGGGTAACAGGTATCCCTTTCAACTGAGTCGCGCACTATTCCTGAGAGCTCCCGGCGGGAGTATTTTACAGTGGCCCCAAGGTACGCTGGCTGAAGCGAGGGGGAAACCTCCCCCTCAAAATATAAGAACACCTCTCACCCGCCAACTTTCCTCTTGACTTTTCCGCAAATTTCCCCAATATTGCAATAGCTCATTTGGGGCACTAATCGCAAACACCCTACGCACTTGCCAATCGGCATATAGTGTAGGCACACATTTTCCCCGAAAATCCCATGGACAAAATACCAAAGAAACGCTTACAGGAGATTCTTGCCGGCTTCAAGAGCTCCCGGGTCATGGTCCTGGGCGACCTGATGCTGGATCACTTCATCTGGGGTGCTGTCAACAGGATCTCCCCGGAGGCGCCGGTGCCGGTGGTGCGGGTGCACAAGGAGACCCAGCGCCTGGGTGGGGCGGCCAACGTGGCTCACAATATCAGGATGCTGGGAGCCATGCCGGTGCTCATCGGCCTGGTGGGAGAGGATGATCACGGAAAGATCCTGGTGGGGGCCATCCGCGATCTGGACATCGCCACCGATTGGATCGTGACCGATGCCGGGCGGATTACCACCATGAAGACCCGGGTGGTGGCTCATAGCCAGCAGGTGGTCCGCACCGACTGGGAGGACACCAGGGATGCCAGCGGAAAGGTCCTCCAGGAGATCATGGGGCGGATCAAGGGAGAGATCGATAACGTTCAGGCCCTGATCATCTCCGACTACGGCAAGGGAGTGATCACCACCGAGGTTCTCCACCAGGTCCTGGAGATGGCCAAAAAGAAGGGCACCTTCGTGGCCGTGGACCCCAAGGAATCGCATTTCGATCTGTACAAGGGCGTTTCCCTGATCACCCCCAACCAGAAGGAGGCCGGCCAGGCCTTCGGCAAGCCCATTTTCGATATGGCCAGCCTGGAGCAAGTGGGCCGGGGGATGCTGCAGAAACTGAGGCTGAAAGCTCTGCTGATCACCCGCGGAGAGGATGGCATGTCCCTGTTCGAGAGTGACGGATCCCTGACCCATTTTCCGACCATGGCCCGGCAAGTTTACGATGTCACCGGCGCGGGAGATACGGTTGTGGGCTCCTTCGCGGTGGCCAAAACGGCCGGGGCCAGTCTGAAGGAGGCGGCGCTGATCTCCAATCATGCCGCCGGGATCGCTGTGGGCGGCGTGGGCACAACGGCGGTGAGCTTCCAGGAGCTGGCCGAGGATCTGAACCGCTTCACCGAGGACTGACTCATGGGCCAGGTGGTGTCCACAGAAGAGCTGATCGGGATCCGCCGGCAGGCCGGCCGGGAAGGCCGGAAGGTGGTTTTCACCAACGGCTGCTTCGACCTGATCCACCGCGGTCACGTGGAGTATCTGGGACAGGCCAAGACTATGGGAGACATCCTGATGGTGGGCCTGAACAGCGACCGGTCCGTGCTTCAACTGAAAGGGCAGGGGCGGCCGCTGACCCCACAGGATGACCGGGCACAGGTTTTAGCCGCCCTGGAGATGGTGGATTACGTCTGTCTATTCGATGAGCAGACCCCGGCCCGGCTCATCTCGGCGGTGCTGCCCGACGTGCTGGTCAAGGGTGGGGACTACCGGCCCGACGAGATCGTCGGCCGGGAGACGGTGGAGGAAGCCGGGGGCAAGGTGGTGGTCGTGCCATTGAGCGAGGGCTTTTCCACCAAGGGTCTGATCGATAAGATTCTCGATAGATACCGTTGAAATGTGGGGTGGGGAACGGGTGGTTCCATTTATTCCATATTCACTTTTTCCATTTTTTCCATGATTCCTGCTTGACATCGCCTCCCAAGTATGCTATCGTATAAATCGACTGCCGGAGAGGTCATTTTTATGTAAGCGGAGGATACCGGATGACAGAATCGCCCAAATCACAGATGGCCAGGCTGCACAGTAAGCTGCAGGCGGAGAAAACCTCGCGGGTGTTCGCCCGGCTGGCCGATCAGCTTCGGATCAGCGGCCACGTGGCGAATGCCGTCGAGCTTTGCCAGAAAGGCATTCAGCATCACCCCAACTATACCAGCGGTCACATCGTCCTGGGCCATTGTTACCTGGATCTGGGAGCCCTGGATGATGCCGGGGAGACTTTCCGGCGAGTCCTTGCCCTGGATTCGGAGCATATCTTGGCCCTCAGTCGTCTGGCAGACATTCTCTTCCAACAGGGAAAACTGGAGGAGGCAAAAGAGCATTACCGGCGGGTTCTGCAGCTGGATCCGGCTAACAGCGATATTAAGGCGGTGGTCAGTAAGCTGGAGGAACAGCAGCGGGAGGGGTCTGAGGTGGAGCTTGAGCCCGAACCTGAACCTGCGCAGGAGCCTGAGCCTGTGCCTGAGTCTCAGCCTGCCGATGAGCTGGAGAAAGAGATGCCTCTGGTGACAGAGGTGCCCGTTTTCGGAGACCAGATGGCGGAGCCGGAAGATTCACTGGCGGATCTTTTGGAAAATGAAGCCTCGTCGGTCTCACCACAGGAGATCGAGGCGCAGTTCAGCCCCGATGAGACGGAGCTTCTGCGGAATCAAGCGGAGGAGGATGAGGATGCGGGCAAGGGTCCTCCCCGGGGCATGGCTACCACTACCCTGGCCGAGATTTATTTTCAGCAGGGTCTCTTAGATAAGGCCATTGAGACCTACCAGAAAGTCGTGCGTCAGCGGTCCGAAGACCAGGTGGCCCGCGATCGTCTGAAAGAGCTGAAAGCGCTGCGTTCGGCCAAAAGCCGGAAGGGGAAAAGCTCCGCTGAAAAGTCTGTTCCGGACGAGGAGTCTTCCGGGGATCAGCAGACGGATCCCTCAACGGCGGCCGGCATCCAGGAGGAAGGATGAAAGATCGTTTGAACACATTGCGAGAGAAGCTGGATGGCCACGAGATCGACGGAATTCTGCTGACGGCGCCGCATAGTCTCCGTTATATCACCGGATTCAGTGGATCGAACGGCTGTGCCCTGGTGAGTCGGGATGCGGCGGTATTCATCACCGATTTTCGCTATAAGACCCAGGCCGAGGAGCAGGTGAAGGGGTTTGAGCGGAGGGTGGCCAAGAGCGAGCTGTTCAAGGAGCTGGCCGTTGTGGATTGGTTTCAGGAAAAGCGGCGTCTGGGTTTCGAGTCCACGCATATCAGCGTGCAGCAGCAGCAGCAGCTGGAGGAGCTGCTTCCCCCCACGGATCTGGTTCCGGTCAAGGAGCTGATCGAGCAGATCAGCACTGTGAAGGAAGAGGAGGAGATCGATAAGATCCGCCGGGCGGTCGAGATCAGCGATGCCGCCTTCGGCGAGATCCTGGATGTGCTCCGGCCGGGGGTCAGGGAGGTGGAAGTGGCCGCCGAGCTGGAATACCGGATGAGGAAGATGGGTTCCGAGCGGGTGCCCTTTGACGCCATCGTCGTCTCCGGGGCGCGCTCGGCCCTGGTTCACGGTGAGCCCGGCCAGAAGGAGCTTCAGCAGGGGGATCTGGTGACCATGGATTTCGGGGCCCGGGTGGAGGGCTATTGTTCCGATTTCACCCGCACCGTGGTGGTGGGAAAAGCCGATGAATGGCAGCGGGAGATCTATGAGGTCTGCCACGAGGCCCAGCAGGCGGCCGAGGAGGCCGCCAAAGCCGGCATGCTGGCCGCGGAGCTGGACGGCGTGGCCCGCAGGATTATTGCCGCCGCCGGCTATGGGGACTACTTCGGGCACGGACTGGGCCACGGCCTCGGGCTGGAGGTTCACGAGCCGCCGCGGCTGTCTCCCAAGGGCGATCTGCGCCTGGAACCCGGGATGGTGGCCACCATCGAGCCGGGCATCTACCTCCCTGGGAAGGGGGGGGTGCGCATCGAGGATGTAGTGGTGATCAGGGAAAACGGTTGTGAGGTATTGACCGGGGCCAAGAGAGAGCTGATAGAGCTGGAGAGTTAAGAAAGGCGGATTCTGGATACTGGATTCTGGATACTGGATCCCGGTAAGTTAAATACTCGACGCTAAATATCTTTGATAGATACGAGGTCAACGCTGCATTTTCCGAGGTTTTGTTCTTAACAAGAATCCAGGATCTAGCATCTAGGATCGGGGGGCGGGGATAACAAAGGCGGCATTTGGGATCCGGCGATTTGTTTTTATTGAGAACAAAATATAACTTCTTGCGAAGAAACATCTGAGGGGGGAGGTCCATGTCAAGTACGGCTGATTTTCGCAACGGGATGACCATCGTCATCGATGGGGATCTGTACAGCATCGTGGAGTTCCTCCACGTTAAGCCGGGGAAGGGTGGGGCGTTTGTCAGGACCAAGTTGAAGGGCATGCGTACCGGTCGGGTCATCGACCGCACCTTTCGGGCCGGCGAGAAAGTGGAACAGGCCAGAATCGACCGGCGCAAGATGCAGTATCTGTATCGTTCCGGGGAGCAGCTCTATTTCATGGATACATCATCATACGAGCAGATCCCCCTTTCCGTCGAGCAGGTGGGGGACGCCGTCAATTTCCTGGCCGAGAATATCGAGGTTCAGATGTTATTTCACAGCAACGAGGTCATCGGACTGGAGATGCCCATCTTCGTCGAGCTGAGGATCAAACAGACGGATCCCGGTTTGCGCGGCGACACCGCTTCCGGAGGATCGAAGCCGGCCACCCTGGAGTCGGGTGCTGTGGTGCAGGTACCTTTCTTCATAGAGATCGACGACATGATAAAAGTGGATACCCGCAAGGGCATCTATGTGGAGCGAGTGAAGTAACAGGAAAGCCAGGCCCGGATTCCCTTTAAGTATCACAGGGAGAAGCCCATGAAAGAGTCGATGATCAGACGGTTGATCAAACTGGTCGAGGAGAGCAACGTCGAGGAGCTGGAGATCAGCCGGTGGGGGAGAAAGGTGCGCATCTCCAAAAAAGCACGGGCCAGTTCGGCCAACAACTCGGAATCGACGGCCGCCACAGTCGTGTCCCTTGAGCAGCCTTCCTCCGCTCCGGCGGCGGAAACGCCCGCCTCTTCGGAGGCAGAGGCCGAGAACCTGGTGGCCATTAAGTCGCCCATGGTGGGCACCTGCTACCGGGCTGCGACCCCCGGGGCCGAGCCCTTCGTGAAGACCGGCCAGGTTGTCGAGAAGGGCGTTGTGGTCTGCATTGTAGAGGCCATGAAGCTGATGAACGAGATCGAGTCCGAGATCTCCGGGAGAATCGTCAAGATTCTTGTGGAAGACGGCCAGCCGGTGGAGTTTGGCCAGTCTCTCTTTTTGGTGGAGCCCTCCTGAATTGAGCTGATGAAGGTGAGCTTCGGAAAGTAGGGGGTTGTTGTGCGAGACCTGAAAGATCTGCTGCAGGAAATGCGGTCCCGGAATGCCTCAGATCTGCACATCCGCGTGGGCATGCCGCCCATTTTGCGCATCAACGGAGAGCTGATCGTCACCGAGGACCCGGCCCTGACGACTGAGGATGGCGATGTGCTGCTGGGCGAGATACTGGATGATCCTAAAAGGGATGCCTTCGAGCGGGACATGGAGTTCGATACGGCCTTGGAATTCCCGGAGCTGGGCCGCTACCGGGTGAACATCTTCCGGGAGCGCAATCACGTGGGTATGGTCCTGCGGGCCATTCATAGCACCATCCTGGATTTCAAGGCCCTCGACCTGCCCACCGTTCTCAGTGATCTCTCCATGAGGCGGAGCGGCCTGATCTTGGTCACCGGCACCGCCGGCAGCGGCAAGTCCACCACTCTGGCGGCCATGATCGAGTACATCAATCAGAACAGCAAGGTGAACATACTGACCATCGAGGATCCCATCGAATTCGTCTACCAGAACAAGAAGAGTGTCATCGCCCAGCGTGAGGTGGGTGCCGATACCAGGTCGTTCCCCGATGCTCTGAGGCGCATTCTCCGGCAAGACCCCAACGTAATCCTCATCGGCGAGATCAGGGATATGGAGACCATGTCCGTTGCCCTCAAGGCCGCCGACACGGGGCATCTGGTCCTGAGCACTCTGCACACCGTCGATGCCCCGCAAACGATGAACAGGGTCATCTCCTTCTTCCCCATCTCCCAGCAGTATCACATTCGCCTGCTGCTGTCCAGCACCCTTCAGGCCATCATTTCCATGCGGCTGTTGCCCCGGGCGGATGGCCAGGGGCGCATCCCGGCTGTGGAGGTGATGGTGGCCACGGGCACGGTGCGGGATTATCTTCTGGATCCTGAAAAGACCCTGCTGATCCCCGACCTCATCGAAGAGGGGACCACGGAGTACGGAATGCAGTCCTTCGACCAATCCCTTCTGCATCTGTACCAGCGGGAGCTGATCACGCTGGATGTGGCCAAGAAGTTCAGCACGCGCCCGGGAGATTTTGAGCTTAAAGTGGCCGGGATCGTGGGGGCCTCGGACCGGAGCATGCGTTTCTTCGATAAGAAATCCGGGGACAAAGAGGAACCTCCCCAGGGAAACGATTCCGGGGAACCTTCACCAGGGATATGAGCAGAGATGTTCTCTAAGATCCTGATCGCCAATAGAGGTGAGATTGCCCTGCGAGTGATACGGGCCTGCAAGGAGTTGGGCATCTCCACCGTGGGGGTTTACTCCGAGGCCGACGAGGCCTCCCTGCACGTTCGTTTTGCCGATGAGAACGTCTGCATAGGCCCTGCGGCCAGCGCGGAGAGCTATCTGAACATCTCCCGCATCATCAGCGCCGCGGAGCTGACCAACGTAGAGGCCATCCATCCCGGGTACGGTTTTTTAGCGGAAAATCCGAACTTCGCCGATATCTGTCAGGACTGCGGTATCACCTTCATCGGCCCCTCGGCAGAGATGATCCGCCAGATGGGCAACAAATCCTATGCCCGGGAGGTCATGCTCAAGGCCGGAGTGTCCGTCATCCCCGGCTGCCAGGGTATTCTCAAGGATGCCGAACATGCCCTGCAGGTGGCCGGGCAGATCGGCTATCCGGTGATGGTCAAGGCCAGCGCCGGAGGTGGTGGGCGGGGGATGCGCATCGCTGCCGGGCAGGAGAGCCTCCGGCGGGCGTTCCAGATAGCAGCCAACGAGGCCGATAAGGCTTTCGGGAACGCCGATCTCTACGTGGAGAAGTTCATGGAAAAGCCCAGACATGTGGAGTTTCAGATTTTAGGCGATCGTTTCGGCAATGTGGTCCACCTGGGAGAGCGGGACTGCTCCATTCAACGGCGGCACCAGAAGCTGGTAGAGGAATCTCCCTCTCCGGCCATCACTGCCGAGCTGAGAGAGAAGATGGGCGCCGATGCCGTAAAGGGGGCTAAGAGCATCGGATACGAGGGGGCGGGTACCGTGGAGTTTCTCCTGGATCGCGAGGGCCGGTATTATTTCATGGAGATGAACACCCGCATCCAGGTGGAGCACCCGGTAACCGAGGAGGTGGTGGGCATCGATCTGATCAAGGAACAGATTCGACTGGCCGCCGGCGAGCCGCTGGGTTACCGTCAGAGAGACGTGGTTCAGAACGGCCACGCCATCGAGTGTCGCATAAATGCAGAGGATCCGGATAATGGGTTCCGTCCCGCGCCCGGCAAGATCACCAGCTTTCATGTGCCCGGGGGTCCGGGGACCAGGGTGGACACCCACGTCTATGCCCAATACGTGATTCCTCCCTACTACGATTCTTTGCTGGCCAAGCTCATCGTCCATGGCCGGGACCGGGTGGAGGCCGTTCTGCGCATGGAGAGGGCTTTGGAGGAGTTTGTGGTGGAGGGCACCAAGACGACCATTTCATTCCATAAACGGGTCATAGCCGACCCTCGTTTCCGCTCCGGAATTTTTGACACCTCTTTTGTGGAGGGGATGGATGCCAGCCCGGAAGGGTGAGTCCGGGCAGCCGGTCCCGCCGGGAGCCGGCCCGGGAAAGTAATCTTTTGTTCATCATTGGAGAAAGGGTTGTGGCATGGTTCCAAAAGATCTGCTGTACTCCGAGCAACACGAATGGATCCGCGCGGAGGATGGTACGGCCATCGTGGGCATTACCGATTATGCGCAAAAAGAGCTGGGCGACATTGTGTTCGTGGAGCTCCCAGCGGTGGGAGAGCAGCTCACTCAGGCCGAGCCCTTCGGCACCGTAGAAGCGGTGAAGGCCGTCTCGGAGATCTACGCCCCGGTATCCGGCGAGGTAATGGAGATCAACGAGAAGCTCGACGGCACGCCTCAGATCATCAACTCGGAGCCCTATGGGGAGGGGTGGATGATCAAGATCAAACTGGACAACGAGAAGGAGTTGGAAGATCTGCTCTCTGCAGAGGAGTATCGCCAGCTCATCGGCTAGTGATCTTTGACCTCAGCCATTTTGGAAACCGATGCCATACGTTGCCAATACAGACGAGGATCGACGAAAGATGCTCCAGGCCATAGGTGTGGCCTCTTTTGAAGAGCTTCTGGGAGCCATTCCCCGGCAGGTCAGATGCGCCGGGGAGCTTTCCCTGCCGCCGGGCTGCTCTGAGCTGGAGGTGGTCCAGGAGGTGACGGCCCTGGCCAGGGAAAACGGTGGACCGGATCGGCTGATCTCCTTTTTGGGGGGCGGAGCCTACGACCATTTTATCCCCGGCGTCGTGGATCAGCTGTTGACCCGCTCCGAGTTTTACACCGCCTATACACCCTATCAGGCCGAGGTAAGCCAGGGAACGCTGGCCTCCATCTTCGAGTTTCAAACCCTCATCTGTCAACTGACCCAGATGGAGGTGGCCAACGCCTCTGTCTACGATGCCGCCTCGGGAATGGGCGAGGCCGCCCTGATGGCTCACGCCATAACCGGCAGGAGGGAGCTGGTCGTTGCCGGAACGGTTCATCCTGCCTATCTCCGGGTACTGAAAACCTATACAGAGGGCTTGGGACTGAAGGTGAGGGTTATTCCCGCCACTGAAGGGATGATGGATCCGGCGGCTATCAAAGGGGTGGTGGGGGATGAGACGGCCGCAGTTTTTCTGCAGCACCCCAATTTTTTCGGCATTCTGGAGCCGCAGGCCGAGACGATCGAGATCGCTCACCAGGCCGGGGCTCTGGCCGTGGTTTGTGTGGACCCCATTTCTCTGGGCCTGCTCAAACCACCCGGCCAGATGGATGCCGACATAGTCCTGGGGGAGGGACAGGCCCTGGGCAATCCCACAAATTTCGGCGGGCCGCTTCTCGGTTTCTTCGCCTGCAAAAGGAAGCTGATTCGGCGCATGCCCGGCAGGCTGGTGGGGGAGACGACGGACAGGCAAGGCCGAAGAGGTTTTGTGCTCACCCTGCAGACCCGGGAGCAGCATATCCGCCGGGAAAAAGCCACCTCCAATATCTGCACCAATCATGCTCTCAACGCACTGGCTGCCACCATGTACCTCTCTCTGATGGGCAGAGAGGGGTTTCGTCAGGTGGCCGAGCTCTGTCTGCAGAAGAGCCATTATGCCCAGGATAGTATCTGCCGCCTGCCGGGTTTTAAGCTGCGGTTTGAGCGCCCGTTCTTTAAAGAATTCGCCATCCAGGTTCCGGTGCCCCCTGGACAGATAATCCAGGAGCTGGCCCCTGAAGGCTTCCTTCCCGGAGTAGATCTGGGGCAGTTTGGCCTGGGCCTGGACGACTGTCTGCTGGTGGCCGTGACAGAGAAGAGAACGAAGGAACAGATCGACCATCTGACGGCCAATCTGCAGAAATTTGCTCGTTAGCGGGCGTCTCAGGTCATCAATGGGGAGGGAGACGCCGCACGCTGGCCATCGTGCCGGGGATATCAGCGGCCGAGGGGCCATCAGGCCTTGGCAGGCTTGCTGGTGTCCCTTTTTTATATGCCGGAGAAAATCTCATGCGCTTCGCTAAGCCTAAGATCGTTATCTGGCTGCTGCTGATCTTCTGGGCTGCCCTGGCCCGGGCAGATGGGCAGAATGGTATTCCCTGGGCCGCATCCCTGGAGGATGCCCTGCTGGCCGCTGAGGATTCGGGCAAGCACCTGCTGGTGGATGTCTACAAACCAAGCTGCAAGTGGTGCGTGGCACTGGCCGAGACCACATTCGTCGACTCTGCTTTTGTTGTTTTCTCCCGGGGATTTGTCTGGGCCCAGGTCGATGCCGAACAGGACAGCATGCTGGCCGCGGAATTCCGGGTGTTCGGGTATCCCACCGTGATCCTTCTGGACCCGTCGAGCCAGGAGGTGGACCGCATCGTTGGATATCTCAGGCCCCAGCCATTCATAGGCCAGATCGAGGATTACCTGGCCGGCAGAGGAACCTTCGCCGCTATCCGGGAAGTAGTTGCCGAGGACTCCATGGACGTGGTGCTTCTATTCCGGCTGGGTCTGAAGTATCACCAGCGTGGCTACTGGGACCGGTCCCTTTCCCTGTTTGAGGAGGTGGTCCGCCTGGATCCCGGGAACGAGCAGAGCCGGTCGGACAGCGCCCTCTCCTATCAGGGGGAAGCCCTTCGCCGGGAGCAGAGGACCGATGAGGCCGTGGCCCGTTTTCAGCAGCTCATAGACAGGTATCCGCAGAGCGAGCTGGTGGAGGAGACGGAGCTGGAGATCGGGTACGCCTATCAGAAGGCAGAGCGCAAAGCGGAGGCTCTGGCGGTCTATGAGAGTTTTCTTGACGACCATCCGGGACACCAATATGAGCAGTGGATCAAGAGACAGGTGGAAAAGCTGTCGGCGCAACCGGCGGCGGAGCCCTGAGGCCGGCCGGTGTCTGCGATACTGGCTGAGCCTGCTGGAGATGGCTGTGTTGCTGATCTTGGGCTGCGGCCGGAACGAGGGGCAAAGCCAGGTGGACAGCGGAGCCGTCCAGGATGGCGGCACTCTGGTGGTGGGGGTCCGCGTGGACGCCGATGCCCTCAACGAGCTGGTCTCCACCTCAGCCCTCTCTAATGATATCATCGAGCTTCTGTTCCTGCGGCTCACCGAATACGACGAAGAGCTGAATATCGCGCCCGAACTGGCCGAGTCCTGGGAGTTCTCCCCCGATCACCAGACCCTGACCTACCACCTCAGGCGGGACGTTTTCTGGACGGACGGCGTGCCCACCACCGCCCACGACGTGGCCTTCACCTACCGGTTGATGACCACCCCGATCATCGCCTATCCCGGGATCAGCGATTTCGACTTTGTGGACCGGGTGGAGGCCGTGGACGATTCGACCGTGGTCTTCGTCTTCAAACGGTCCTATGCCGACCAGTTGGGTGATACCAGGATGGTCGTGCTGCCCCGGCATATTCTGGAGGGGGTTGAGCCGGAGAGGATGAAATTTGCCTCCTTCAACCGGCAGCCGGTGGGCAACGGCCCCTTTGAACTGCAAAGCTGGAGCAGCCAGGACCGCATCGTGCTGGTGGCCAACGAGGACTATTACCAGGGACGGCCGCACCTGGATAGGATCATCTTCCGTGTAATTCCGGACGAGACCACTCGCCTGGTGGAGATGGACACCGGGGGCATCGATATGCTGGAGACCGTTCCCTCCAAGGATCGGGCTCGTCTGACCAGGGACCCCCGCCTGCGAGTGTGGAAATATCCCGGGCGCGATTACGTGTACGTGGGCTGGAACCTGCGCAACCCACTTTTTCAGGATGTGCGGGTCAGGCAGGCCCTGACCATGGCCACCAACCGCCAGGGCATCATCGACGGGCTGCGCTTCGGCCTGGGCCAGCTGTGTATTGGCCCCATCGTGCCCACCTCCTGGGCTTATAATTCCGCTATTCAGCCCTACCCCTTCGATCCCCGGCGGGCCAGGGACCTTTTGGCCGAGGTCGGCTGGCGAGACAGCGATGGGGATGGCTTGCTGGACAGGGACGGCCGGCCCTTTACCTTCACCATGAAGATCATCAGCGACAACCGTATCTCCGAGGAGATATCCACCGTGATGCAGGAGGAGCTTAAGCATCTGGGCATGCGCTTGACCATTCAGGCTGTGGAGTGGAACGTCTTCCTCAAACAGACGCAGGCCAAAGATTTTGACGCCTGCATCCTGGCCTGGCGGGCCGGCTTTGTGATCAATCCCACCCCTGTCTGGCACTCCAAGTCAATCTCGGGCAAGTACAACCACGTCTCCTATGCCAACCCCGAGGTAGACGAGCTGATCGAGAGCGGCCGTCTGGCCTTTGATCGGCAGGAAGCCAGGAAGATCTGGCATCGTTTTCAACAGATCATTGCCCGGGAGCAGCCATACACATTTTTATACGTCTCCCAGGACTGCCATGCTATCGATAGGCGGTTTAAGGGAGTTCACATGGACATCCGCGGACCTTACCAGAACCTGCACCAGTGGTGGGTGCCCAAGGAAGAGAGGAAATATTAATATGGCAGGAGATGAACACAGCGGGCGCCAGCCAGAGAAGTTGATCTTCGAGCTCAGCTCCCCGGGCCGCCGGGGAACGCGGCTCCCGGAGATCGATGTGCCCTCTCGTCCCCTGGATGAGCTTTTGCCGCAGGAAAGCCGGCGTTCGGAGCCGCCCCCCCTGCCCCAGGTGAGCGAGGCCGACACGGTTCGTCATTTTACCAGGCTCTCAACGCTCAATCATCATGTGGACAGTGGATTCTATCCTCTGGGATCCTGTACCATGAAGTACAACCCCAAGTTCCATGAAAGTCTGGCCCGATTGCCCGGCCTCTGTGGTCTGCACCCTTTTCAGCCCGCGGAGACGGTTCAGGGAACTTTGCGTCTGATGCACCGTCTGGGCCGCTGGCTCTGCGAGATCTCCGGTCTGGATGAGATCACCCTGCAGCCTGCCGCCGGAGCTCACGGCGAGCTGACCGGCTTGCTAATGATCCGCGCTTTGCTGACGGACAGGGGGGATCCGCGCAGCAAGGTGATTATCCCCGACTCGGCCCATGGCACCAACCCAGCCAGTGCTCGCATCGCCGGCTATGGTGTGGTCCAGGTGCGATCCAACGAAAATGGCCAGGTGGATGTGGAGGCCTTGAAGCGGGTTCTGGACGATCAGGTGGCCGCCCTGATGTTGACCGTGCCCAACACCCTGGGGCTGTTCGAATCGCAGATTGTCCCGATCGCCGAGATGGTGCACGATGCGGGGGGCATGATGTACATGGACGGGGCTAACCTGAACGCCCTGCTGGGTCTCGTCCGCCCCGGCGACATGGGCTTCGACATGGTGCACTTCAATCTGCACAAGACCTTTTCCTCGCCCCACGGCGGTGGCGGACCCGGATCTGGTCCCCTGGGCGTGAAGAAAGAGCTGGCCCCATATCTGCCGGTGCCCGTGATCGCCAAGAGGGAAGAGGGAACCTTTGTCCTGGATGCCGATCGGCCCAGATCCATCGGAAAAGTACAGGCTTTCTACGGCAACTTCGCCGTGATGCTCAGGGCCTACGCTTACCTGCGGAATCTGGGGCCGGAGGGACTTCGGCGGGTCAGTGAGAATGCCATCATCAACGCCAATTACCTGATGAGGCGGCTGCAGCCGGTCTTCGATCTTCCATACCAGCAGCACTGCCAGCACGAGTTCGTCCTGTCGGGGAAGAAGTTCCGGGCGCAGGGGGTGAGAACCCTGGACATCGCCAAGAGATTGCTGGATTTTGGCATGCACGCCCCGACCATCTATTTTCCACAGATCGTGCCCGAGGCCCTGATGATCGAGCCCACAGAAACGGAGAGCCGGCAGTCCCTGGATGCCTTTGTGGTGGCCATGGTGAGCATCGCCGGGGAAGCGGAGTCCGACCCCCAGTTGCTGAAAACGGCTCCGCACAATACTCCCGTGGCCCGGCTGGATGAGGTCAAGGCGGCCCAGGATCTAAAGCTTCGCTGGCAGGGTGAGGGATGAATCTGATGACCCCAGGAAAAGAGGGGGGAATGAGGGCCAGTGGGGTGGAGCAGGGGCGCTGTGAGGTGTGTAAAGGCCTGCTGGCGGTCTGGCAGGTGGCCCGCGGATGTCGTCTACTCAGATGTTCCCTATGCGGACACGTGATGCGGGATCTGCGCCTGTGCCCGGCCGGCGCCCGGGAACAGGTCTATGGCGGAGCGGAGGAGTTCGACCGGGTCCGCCTTTTTTTCACCCGCCGTAAACTCATCAGGATGCTCTCCCGGTTCCCCTCGGACCGCAAACTCCACATTCTGGAGGTCGGTTTCGGCAATGGCCAGCTGCTCAGCTTTTTTCAAAAGCTGGGACACCAGGTCTACGGAGTGGAGATGGGCCGGCCGCAGAGCTCCCGGCTGGATGAGCTGAGCGCCCAGGGTGCCCGGCTCTTTTTTCAGGGCCTGCAGAGAGCGGAACTGCCCGCCGATACCCTTGATCTGATCTACATGATCCACGTGGCAGAGCATCTGCCGGACCCGGTAGGCGACCTGCGGAAGCTGTCTGCCGCTGCCGGGAAGAACGCCCTGCTGTACTTGGTGACGCCCGATGGCCATTCGGCGGGATTGCGGGTTTTCCATGATCGCTGGTGGCATCTGGAGGATCCCACTCACCGGCGTTTTTTTTCCCCCCCGTCCATGAGTTCCGGTATCGACCAGGCCGGCGTCGTTCCCCTGCACATACCAAACCCCCACCGGGATAGT
>CBDUWG010000004.1:0-15586 GCA_965370845.1 uncultured bacterium | reverse complement strand
AGTGTTATGCCCCAAACCATAGAGGCAATTGACCATGCAAGAGCGGCGGGAGTGCCCATCATCGTGGCCATTAACAAGATAGATCTACCGGTTGCAAATCCGGAGGCTATCAAGCAACAGCTAACCAAACATGGTCTTACCGTTGAAGAGTGGGGTGGCCGCACCATCGTCTGTGATATATCCGCCAAGACAGGAGAGGGTATCGACAAGCTACTGGAGATGATAGTGCTTCAAGCAGAGCTTCTGGAGCTGAAGGCAAATGTACAGGGGAAAGCACAGGGTGTTGTTGTTGAGTCTCTTCTGGACAAGGGACTTGGATCAGTGGCCACAGTACTTGTGCAGCGGGGTACTCTGCGGAAGGGACATTCTTTTGTCACCGGTCTTTGCTACGGCAAAGTTCGCACTCTGAGCGACGAATGGAGGAAACCGGTCCAGGCGGCCGGCCCATCTACACCAGTTCAGGTTACCGGAATTTCCAGCGTGCCTCAAGCAGGCGACCCGTTCTATGTGGTGGACAGCGATCGTGAGGCTAGGGAGATATCTTTTAAAAGGCAGCAGTTGAAACGGGAGGAGGATTTCCGCCGCGTCAGCAAACGTCTCACCCTCAAGGATATCTACGATCAGATCAAATCCGGAGAGGCTAAAGAACTGAATCTGGTCATAAAGGGAGATGTGGATGGATCTGTAGAAGCGATGTGCGACGTCCTGGAAAAATTGGAGATAGAGGATATCCGCATAAGGGTTATCCACAAGGGTGTTGGCGCAGTTAGTGCCTCGGATATTTTATTGGCCTCAGCCTCAAAAGCAATCGTTATTGGTTTTCACATCGGGTCTGATCTGAAGGCCAAAGAGCTGGCAGCTCGGGAGCAAGTAGATGTTCGCCGTTACAATGTTATATACGAGGCGGTTTCCGATATGGAGTCAGCCCTGAAGGGTCTTCTGGAGCCCGAGTACAAGGAGGAAATCCTGGGCAGTGCGGAGATTCGGGAGATCTTTCACGTTTCCAAGGTAGGTGTTATCGCCGGATCTATCGTTAAATCAGGGCAGATAAAAAGAAATGCCAAGGTACGGGTTATACGCAACGGAGAGCCGATCCACGACGGGAAGATCTCCTCTCTGAAGCGATTCAAGAACGACGTTTCTGATGTACAGTCTGGTTTCGAATGTGGTATTGGTATTGAGGACTTCAATGAGTTGCAGATGAAAGATCTACTGGAAGTCTACAAGCTAATAGAAATAGAAAGATAGGGATATATTCGAGGAACAGATGATCATTGGTGCCTGTACCATCGATTTGTACATGGCCGATAGCGGATCATTGAAGTCCAAAAGGCACGTTTTGCGAGCCATCAAGGACAGAGTTCGAAATAAATTTAACGTTTCTATATCCGAGATTGACAATCATGAGCTGTGGCAGAGGGCCACTCTTGGAGTTGCTGTGGCCAGTACAGACGTTCGTTTTGCCAATAGGGTTTTAAGCAAGGTAGTGGACTTCGTTGACAAGGAGCTGAGGGCGGAAATTCTCGATTGGACCATAGAGATCAGATAGGCGGTGAGATCAACGGATCATGCCTTTCAAAAGGTCGGAAAGAGTTGGCGATCTGCTCAAGAGGGAGATCGGCGATATTGTCGAAAAAGAGCTGAAGGACCCTCGGATCGGTTTTGCCACGGTTATCTCAGTGGATATCAGCGCGGATTTGCGGCATGCTAGAGTTTATTTTAGTGTGTTCGGCGACAAGCTGGTGCAAGAGGAAACGCAACGTGGTCTAGACAGCGCAAGATTTTTCATTCAGGGTGAGATCGGTCGCCGATTGCGATTGAAGTATACACCGGAGTTGTCCTTTCAATTTGACAGATCCATTGAATACGGATTTCACATAAGCAAGCTATTGAAAAGGTTACGAAAGGAACATGAAGGATAAACTTGAGCTGGTGGTAGCGGCAATAAAAAAATGCCGGAATGTAATGATCTGTTCTCATGTGGATCCGGATGGTGATTCAATCGGCTCCCAGATGGCCATGGCTGGCCTTCTGAAATATTTGGGCAAACAGGCGGCCATTGTTAACAGAGATCCCGTACCAACCAAGTACAAGTTTCTGGATCCGCAGGGGCTGGTCAGGGATCAACTTCCAGAAGGATTTAATCCGGACACCATGGTGGTGCTAGATTGCTCTAGCCTGGACCGACTGGGTGTGGTGAGTGATTTAGTCAGACCTGACATGGCAGTGATTATCATCGATCACCACCAGACGATGCCCGCACTTGGTGATTGTGTTTATCTGCAGCCAACGGCCTCATCAACAGCCGAGTTGGTCGTGGACATATTCAAAGAGCTGCAAGTGCCTATAAGCAGGGAGCAAGCTGTCCAGCTTTATACGGCTATCTTGAGCGACACAGGTGGGTTTCGCTTCCCCAATACATCGGCGAAGTGTCTTTCCACTGCAGCTGAGTTGGTGGCACAGGGGGCCGATCCCCACGAAGTGGCCGTGCAAGTATATGAGCAGCGTTCCGAGTCCAGCTTGAGACTCTTGGGCTGTGCACTGAGCAAGATAGAGATCTTGGAAGACAAGCGCATATCCCTGATCTGCCTGGAGAAAAAGGATCTACAAGCATGCGATGCCCGTCCCAATGAGGTGGGTGGCATTGTGGATCATCTGATTACTTTAAAGGGTTGTGTTCTGGGAGTTTTGATCCGAGAGGAATCTGGCGAGATCGTCAAGGTGAATCTTCGCTCCCGGGGGTCGGTCAAGGCCAACAAGATCGCTGAGGTTCTCGGTGGGGGGGGGCATCCCAACGCTGCCGGTTATTTGACCAGAAGATCTTTGTCTGAGGCTCGGGAGAGAGCTCTTCTGGAAATAAAAAAATGGTTGTGAGAGAGACTCGCCGGAGCCCATTGCATCAGCCTCGGTCGGATCTGTTCGGACTGCTGAATATAGATAAACCCATCAAGTGGACATCGCACGATGTGGTGGCTAAACTTCGCAGAGTTTTAGGGGTTAAGAAACTAGGACACACGGGCACCCTCGATCCCATGGCAACCGGGGTGTTGGTGTTATGTGTGGGCAGGGCCACAAAAATGGCCCGTTTTCTGATGGGTCTGGACAAAGAATACCTGGCTACCATGAGATTGGGCGGGGAGAGCGACACACTGGATGCGGAAGGGCGCATTCGCATATCTGAAGACTTCCCGGATGTCTCCAGCGAAGATCTGCACAGGATCTGTAGTAATTTCATTGGTATCCAGGATCAAATTCCGCCCATGTTCTCCGCAGTAAAGTACAAAGGTCAGCCCCTCTATAAACTTGCTCGTAGAGGGGAAACGGTTGTGCGCCAGGCAAAACAGATTAACATACGCTCTCTGGAAATTTGCCATTATCAACCGCCCCGGGTCACCTTCCGGGTTACCTGTTCATCTGGGACCTATGTCCGGGTTTTGGCAGCCGATATAGGAAAACAGCTGGGCTGTGGTGCATACCTTTTGGAGCTGAGAAGGACACTTCTTGGTCCCTTCCGTTGCCAGGATGCATTGACCTTGGATTTAGCTGTGAGATTAGCTGGGTTGGGGCAATTAGGAGAGAGTATTTTACCGGTCAGTCAGGGACTGGAAAGATATCCGCGTCTGGTTGTTCACTCCCGGGCGATATCAAGAGTTATTACAGGGCAGCTGTTGACCAAGGAGAGTTTTCGGGAAGTGGACTGCGGCATCAAAAAGGGTGATGAAGTGAGGATCGAGGATCCCGATGGAAAAATTTTGGCCATGGCTCAAATGCTGATCCAATCCGATCAATTTTCCATGTTCGCCCACACAGATCTCATCTGTAAATCACTGCGGGTTTTGAGCTGAGAGCGCAGCGATGCAAGTTCTTTCACCCTCATCAAAAGAGATAGCCGGGTTTAGACGACCGGTTTTAACGGTTGGTTCCTTTGATGGAGTGCACCTGGCTCACCAAGCCATCATTGAGGAAGTTGTTAAAAGAGCAGGAAAAGTGGACGGGAAAAGTGTGCTGGTCACCTTTGAACCACACCCGCAGGTTTTTCTCGATCCCAAAACGGCGCCGTTTCTTCTGATGACTGAAAAAGAAAAGCTGACCTTCTTGAATCATCTGGGTCTTGACGCGGTGATTATCTTGCCCTTCACCCAGGAATTAGCCAGCATGCGGGCCAATGAATTCGTGGAAAAGATTTTGCACAACAGGCTGGGTGTGTGGGAGATAGTTATCGGTCACGACCACGCCTTTGGTCGCGGTCGCAGGGGAAGGTTGAGGACCCTGGTGGAACTGGGTTCCCGTTTGAACTTTAAAGTGGATGCTATAAAGCCCATTATGTACAGTAGCAAACCCATTAGCAGCACAAGGATTCGTCAGGAGCTGCTGATCGGGCATGTGAGAGAAGCATCTGATATGTTGGGACATCCATACAGCTTTACTGGCCGGATCGTCACCGGGGATGGCCGTGGCAGAAATTTGAATTATCCCACGGCCAACATGGAAATTCCTCCCAGGAAGCTGGTACCTGCCAACGGAGTCTACGCTGTGACATCTGATTTTGCATCGCCCGTCCTGCACGGGTTATTAAATGTGGGTATCCGTCCCACCTTTGGGGGTAAGGATCGGATGGTGGAGGTTCATTTTTTTGACTATCAAGGGTCTCTATATGGTCATGAGATAAGCGTTAGGATCGTGGAGAAGATCAGAGATGAGCAGAAATTCGAAGACGGTGCTCGATTAAGCGAACAGATCAGAATAGATGAGCAGGTTGCTCGTCGTCTTTTGGCACAAGATGAGAAGCTGGATTTTCACATTATGGAGGTGTAATAGCTATGCCGCAAAGCACGACCGTAAAAGAGAAGATCGTCGAAAAACATCGACGCCACGACAAAGATACCGGGTCGCCCGAGGTTCAGATAGCTCTGCTCACGGATAGGATTAAGGAACTGACCGATCATTTTAAGTTGCACAAAAAAGATCATCACTCCCGGCGGGGTTTACTGCTTCTGGTGGGCAAGAGGCGCAGATTGCTCAATTATCTTATGTCTCTGGACATAGGGCGGTATCGGGCCTTGGTGGAGAAGCTCAATCTCAGGCGTTAATAGCTTTAGAATACAGGGAAGGAAGCTTTTTCAAGTAATATTTGAAGAAAGCATATTTTGCATATCACTTTGCATATCACATAAATAGAGGTAAAAATAGTTATGATTAATAAAGTAGAAACTGAGATCGGTGGCAGAAACCTGATCATCGAAACTGGACGAGTCGCCAAACAAGCTCACGGAGCGGTTACGGTTCAATATGGCGAGACGGTTATTTTAGCTACGGCGGTTATCTCCGAAAAACCCAGAGATCAGGACTGGTTTCCTCTGTTCGTGGAATACCGTCATAAAGCCTATGCAGCGGGGAAAATACCCGGTGGTTTCTTCAAGCGAGAGGGACGGCCGGGGGAGAAGGAAGTTCTCAGCGCCAGGCTTGTAGATCGTCCTATTCGTCCCCTGTTTCCCAAAGGCTACATGAACGAGGTTCAGATCATTATCTCGATTCTCTCCGCGGACCAGGAGAACGACGCAGACGTCCTGGGAATGATAGGCGCATCCACAGCCCTGTGTCTGTCGGGTTGCCCCTTTCAGGGGCCTATAGGAGTGGTGCGCATCGGCAGGATCGAGGGCGAGTACATCGTAAACCCCACTTTTTCAATGTTGGAAAACAGCGATCTCGACATCGTCATCTCCGGAACGGCGGACTCCGTAAGTATGATTGAGGGCAAGGCCAAAGAGGTATCCGAGAAAACTGTTCTGGGAGCTGTCGAGGCTGGCCGCACCACGTTGGACAAGGTCATCCAACTCCAGGAAGATCTGATATCCATCTGCGGCAAGCCCAAGCAGACATTTGAGATAGCACCGGTGGACCAGGAGCTCATAGCGGCGGTGAACGAGCGGGCTGGTGCGGAGATGCCCCGGATTAACACCCCGACGAATAAGGAGGAGCGTCAGGCGGCATTAACAAGTCTGGTGGATGATACCATTGAAGCACTCTCCGAGAAATTCCCGGAGCAGGAGAAGGCGATTAAAGCTGCCATCGAGGAGTTGGAAAAAGCCGATATGCGCCAGATGATAATGGAGAGGGGCCAGCGCATAGATGGCCGCAAGCTGGATGAGGTGCGTCCTATCTCCTGCGAGGTGTCCTTTTTGCCTCGTACCCACGGTTCATCTCTGTTTAGCAGAGGGCAGACCCAGAGCTTGGCCGTGATCACCTTGGGAACGAAGATGGATGAGCAGAAAATTGATGGTCTTGAGGGCGAGTCCTGGAAAAGCTACATGCTGCACTACAACTTTCCTCCCTTCAGCGTAGGGGAGGTGCGTCCTATCCGTGGCCCCGGGCGGCGTGAGATCGGTCACGGGGTTCTGGCCGAGAAGGCCATCGAGCCTGTGGTTCCTGCCGATGAGGTTTTTCCATATACAATTCGAATTGTTTCAGATATTTTAGAGTCAAACGGTTCCTCATCCATGGCCACCGTTTGCGCCGGCTCACTGGCACTCATGGACGCAGGTGTGCCGGTAAAAACAGCAGTGGCCGGTGTGGCCATTGGGTTGATAAGAGAGGAAGATCGCGTTGCCCTATTGACCGATATTCTGGGAGTGGAAGATCATCTGGGAGACATGGACATGAAGGTCACCGGAACCTCCAACGGCATCACCGCCATCCAGATGGATCTGAAGGTCAAAGGTATTTCCCTGGAGGTTTTAGAACAGGCCTTTGAGCGTGCCCGGCAGGGGAGGCTGACTATTCTGGACGTCATGAACAAGACGCTCTCAGCTCCTCGTTCTGAGCTTTCTGAGTATGCTCCCAGAATCCTCACCCTGCAGATTGACCCGGATAAAATCGGCTCTGTTATAGGACCAGGGGGTAAAATCATCCGCAAGATCACAGAGGAAACAGGAGCAAAAATCGACATAGATGACGACGGTACCATCACCATTGCCTCCACAGATGCAGAGGGTGGTCCGCGGGCCATGGAAATCATCAAGGAGCTGACGGCGGATGTAGAAATTGGCCAGGTTTATAAAGGCAAGGTCAAGAAGATAATGGGATTTGGCGCTTTCGTAGAAATTTTACCTGGAAAGGAAGGACTGGTCCACATCTCTCAGTTGGAGCATCACCGAGTGGATAAAGTGGAGGATGTGGTCAATTTGGGCGACGAGATACAGGTTAAGGTTCTGGACATCGATGATCAGGGCAAGATAAGGTTGAGCAGAAAGGTGCTTTTGGCCGGAGGCCAGGAAAAAACAAGGTCCGACTCAGAACACCGGCCGCCATCGAGGCGCAGGCCGATGCCGAAGCGCTAACCTCCATATTCATGAATTCCTCCTACCAGAAATCCATTCTTTCGAATGGACTCCGAATTGTCACCGAACATGTCCCGCATGTGCGCTCGGTCTGTATGGGTGTGTGGGTAGAGGTGGGTTCAAGGGATGAGAGCCCCCAGACCAGAGGCATCTTCCACTTCATCGAACATATGCTATTCAAGGGTACCAAGCGCAGGAGTGCCCGCCAGATTGCTGAATCGCTCGAGTCTGTGGGTGGGGGCCTGAACGGCTTCACCAGTCAGGAGAAAACCTGTTATCTGGCTCGTATTCTGGACGAACATCTTCCGCTGGCAGTTGACGTTCTGTTCGATCTGGTTCAAAACCCCCGCTTTGATCCTCAGCAGCTGGAGAGGGAAAAGCTTGTGGTAGAGGACGAGATCAGGGATCTGGAAGATTCGCCCGCAGATTACATCGACGAGCGAATCACAACCTGCGTATGGCGGCGAAACGCTCTGGGACTTCCCATAATGGGAAGTCCGGAGACGGTGGCACGTTTCACTCCGGAAATGCTGCGTGCTCAGCTGGCCAGTTGCTATATATCAGAAAATATAGTGGTCAGCGCAGCCGGGAATTTGGATCATCAGGAGTTGGTGAAAGAGGTGGAGAAGGCTTTTTCTTTCCCCACCGGCTGCTCTAATCTGGGACAGCGAAACAGCGTCTTTGATTCCACAGGTCAATTGGAAGTTCTCCCCCGGGAAATCAAGCAGCTTCACATGTGCTTGGGAGGAATAGCTTATCCATACGCGCACCCTAGCAAGTACGCTCTTCTGATTTTGAACACAGTGCTCGGAGACGGTATGAGCTCACGTCTTTTTCAGAGCGTGAGGGAGAAAAAGGGGCTCGCCTATGCTGTTTACTCCAGCCTTGGTTTGGCCAGCGACACAGGTTTTTTTCAAATCTACTTAGCCACAGATCCTGGAAAATCACGGCAGGCCTTTAAGGCTGTTATACAGGAACTGGACTTGATCAGAGAGAAGGGATTGCGGAAGCAAGAGCTGAATCATGCCAAAGCTCAGTTAAAGGGAAGGTTGATGCTCGGATTGGAGAGCATGAGCGCGAGGATGACTCGTTTGGCTCAACAGGAAATATTAATGGGCGCTTCCATGAGTATGGATGAGACCCAGGAGCGCATCGATGAGGTTTCAGCAGAGTGGGTCCAGGAGGTTGCACAAGAGCTTTTTCGGCGCAGAAGGCTTTCCATGGTGGCCATGGGGCCGATCCAAAAGGATCTTTTCAGGGTGGAGGATCTTTATAACTGTTCCTGACAGAACTTTTAAACAGAGGTGAAAGCGATGCCGAGGGCAGCATTTTACACCCTGGGTTGCAAGCTCAATCAATATGAGACCGAGGCGATGCGCCGGCAGTTTGAGGAAGAAGGATATAGCAGTGTAGATTTCCATCAGCAGGCTGACATCTACGTGATCAACACCTGTACCGTGACCAACAGGAGCGATGTTCGCTCGCGACAGATGGTTCGAAAGGCGGCAAGACGTGATGGAAAGTGCCTGGTAATTGTAACCGGCTGCTATGCCCAGCGTGCTCCGCAGCAGCTTCTCGAAATCCCTGGAGTTGATCTAGTTCTGGGAAATGTGGAGAAGACAAGGGTGATGGAGTTCGTGAATGGCAGGAAACAGCGTGGAGCTTACGTTTCCCCACTGTCTCATCAATTAGAGTTTTCCGAGATGGAAGTCTCGGGTTTCGCCTGCCACACCAGGGCTTTTCTAAAGATACAGGATGGATGTGATGGCCAATGCGTTTATTGTGTGGTTCCTTCGGTCAGGGGACGAAGCCGCAGTCGAAGATTTACCTCTGTCACCGCCCAGGTGGATGGTTTTATACGAGCTGGATACAGGGAGCTGGTGCTCACCGGAGTCAATCTGGGGCGTTATCGCGATCCCCAGCACTCGGAGGTGGATCTCACGTATCTGTTAAAGTGGCTAGAAGACCGCCAGGACCTGGGTAGGGTGAGATTGAGTTCCATCGAACCAACTGATTTTAGCGACCAGCTTATACACTTTCTGAGATATTCCAAGAAGGTATGTAGGCATCTTCATATTCCCCTGCAGAGCGGTGACGATAAGATTCTACGAACCATGGGCCGTCCATACAGCTCTGCTGATTATGCTCGACTGATAGATAAACTGGCCGGTGAAATACCAGGAATAGCCATCGGCACAGACGTAATCGTGGGTTTTCCAGGAGAGTCAGAAGGGCAGTTCTGGACCACCCACCGACTACTAAGAGACTTGCCCATATGTCGTTTTCACGTTTTCAATTACTCACGGCGGGAAGGCACCATTGCTGCCAGCATGCCTGATCAAATTGCTGCGCATGTACGGCGGGAGAGGAGCAGGCTGTTGCGAGACCTTTCCGGTGAAAAGTTCAAGGCATTTCGACGTTCTTTCATAGGTAAACAGTTGACAGTTCTTTTGGAACATCGCCGAGAGAGAAACACGGGGTTGCTAACTGGATTATCTGACAACTATATCAGGGTTTTAGCCGAGGGTTCTGACCAGCAAATGAACAAACTGGTACCGCTTAGGATTTTTAGGGTGGATGAGGAGAGGGCATGGGGTCAAGCTGTGTGAACAGGATAAAGCGGATGATCTGTTTGCCAAATAGAGGGACTTACTATATAGAGGTATACGGTTGCCAGATGAACTTTTACGATGCCGATCTGCTGGCCAACATTTTAGATGGCGCCGGATACAGGCCTGCGCCAGTTGTGCAGGAAGCGGATGTGATTCTGGTGAATACCTGCAGTGTGCGGGAGCACGCCGAACATCGAGCCATGGGACGAATCCGCGAGTTAGCTGGAATGAAAAAGGAACACCCAAAGGTTCGTCTTGTGGTCTGCGGGTGCATGGCCCAGAGGATGGGAAGCGAGATGCTTCGGCAGATTCCCGGAATAGATGTGGTGCTAGGCACCGATGGTTACCGGGATCTTCCAGAGCTTCTGAGGAGGTCAGAGACCGCGCGCATAGTGGAAACCTCTGTATGTGCTCAGGAGATCTATTCGCAGCTGGTCCCGCGCTACGATGGAGAAATATGCGCTTTTGTCGGGGTGATGCGAGGATGTGACAACAGATGTTCCTATTGCATCGTTCCCCAGCTACGCGGACGTGCCAGAAGCCGTCCGCTGGAGGATATTGTCCGAGAGGTATCAGGGCTAGTGGATAGGGGGTGTCGCCAGGTCACCTTCCTGGGGCAAAATGTCAATCTTTTTGGAGATGGCCAGAACCGTTTTGCAGATTTGCTCAGAAAGACCAATGAGATTTCTCATCTCTGGCGAATAAGGTTCATCAGCTCCCATCCCCGAGACATGGATGAGGGAATTCTGGTGGCAATGGCCGAGTCAGCAAAGGTCTGCGAGCACCTGCACCTGCCAATTCAGTCGGGTTCCAACAAGATTTTGCGGGCCATGCGTCGTGGATACACCACACAGGAGTATCGATCAATTGTTCTCCGGGCCAGGGAACTGATGCCCGGCCTGAGCATCACCACCGATCTTATAGCTGGTTTTCCCGGAGAGACGAATGGTGATTTTCAGGAGACCATCAAGTTGATGCGTGAACTTGAGTTCGACGATGCCTTCACTTTTCAGTATTCCCCTCGCCCGGGAACAGAGGCCGCAAAGATGTCCGATCAGGTGCCGCTGGATGAGCAGCATCGCAGATTGGAACAGCTTATCGCCCTTCAGCTGGAGATCACCAAGAAGATCAACAGCAGGCAGGTTGGCCGAACGATTGAGATTCTGGTGGAGAGACAGAGCAGGAGAAAGACCAAGGAGCTCATGGGGCGGACTAGAAACCACAAGGTGGTGATTTTCCCAGGAGATGTAAAGTTAGTGGGTAGGCTGGTTCATGTTAAGGTGAAAAGCGTACGCGGTAAAACTGCGTGGGGAGAGATAATCCCCGATGATCAGGAGGGAATTGATAGGAGAGCGGCATATCGACGGCGTATTTGCTCATCCACCTCTTGAGCGGCTCATCTGCCTTGGATCTTCGTCCTCTTGTTACCTTTTGGCTTGACTTTGAGGTAAAAGTTTCTTATCCTATTCGCGTTTAAAGGTTTTTCTTTGACCCTAACGATAATCGGGAGGTATTCCTTATGTGGATCCTTCGCTGGTTTTTCATCGCCATCATCATGATCCTTGTTCTGGCTTTTGCCCTTCAGAATTTGGAACAAAGAACGGTGGTTAGTTTCTGGAGCTGGGAATCCGCTGAATTGCCGCTGATCTTCTTTCTATTCGAAGCTTTTGTGGTGGGGTTGCTGGTCTGGTTTTTGGTGGCTATTTTTCACGAGCTTCAGCTTCGATCAGAAATTCGCCAGATGCGCAAAGAAAATAAAAAGCTAAATGCAGAGCTAACCGCTCTGAGAAACCTTCCTCTGCAGGAGGAAGAGATCGTAAATCAGGGCTGAGCTTAAAGTTGGTCTCCAGCCCTGAAGTCCTGTGAGAGAGGATACACACATGGGTTTGAATATCGAGGCAGCACCTCCCCTAGAGGTGATTTTACTATGTATAGCTGCGGCCATGGCTATCATTGTGGTCATAGTTCTGGTGGTGCGGCACAAGCGATTAAAGCGTTTAAAGACCGGCACATATTATATGGAAGCCCTGAAAGACCTGATAAGGGGCAACGAGGAAAACGCGTTCCGCAATCTGAAAAAGACGGACGCGGAGGACCCGGGCAACATAGATCCCTACCTGAAATTGGGAGAAATAATCAGAGGACGAGGAGAGCTGGAAAAAGCATTGCAGATTCATCGGCAGCTAACTGTCAGGACAGATTTGAGCTCCCAAAACAGGATGGAACTGCTTAAGAGCCTGGTTCTGGATTATTTAGAGAACAGGAAAGAGGAGCGGGCCATAACAACGCTTAAGGAACTGCTCTCTATGGACAGGAAAAACCTGTGGGGACACCGAAAGCTGCTTGGCCAGTACGAAAGACAAGGGGATTGGAACCAGGCCCTCTCCACTCAGGAGGAGATTTTAAAGATTGCTGGTTCTAAAGACGACTCTCTTTTAGCGCTTTACGAAGTACAGATCGCCAACCAGTTGATGGCTAAAGATGATTTTCACAGAGCACGATTGAAGTACAAGGATGCCCTTAGACGAGACCGTTACTGTGTCGCCGCCTATCTTGGTTTGGGAGATGCCTACCAAAAGGAGAATCGTCTGGATGATGCAATTGAAAACTGGAAGGCTCTGCTGATAACGATTCCCAAAAAGGCTTATTTTGTTTTCGGATGCTTAGAAAAGGCTCTTTACGAAAAGGGGCAATTCGGCGAGGTGGCTAAGCTTTATCGCGATCTCCTGGAACGCGACCCCGCTAATATTCGCGCTCTCTTAGCTTTAGCCAATATTTACGATAAAAAGGGCGATATCGACGAGGCTATCAAATCCTGCGAAAAGGTCTTAGAGATTGACCCGGGTTCTGCTGCCGCGCGTCAATTTCTAGTCAAATTATATCAACAGAGAGGGGATCAGGCAAAGGTTATAGAAAATTTGGAGATTCTGGTCAGTGTCACCGTTTCCACCAAGAATCGTTTTGAATGCAATGTCTGCGGGAATGTTTCCTCGGAGCCTCTATGGTACTGCCCGCAGTGTGGTCAATGGAGAACATATGATCTGTAATCGAAAAAGATCTAAAAGGCCACCGAAATTGCGCAGAGGGAGGATCATCCTGATGATGATCCTCCTGCTAGCTTTATCCGCAACCGCTATGATGGGTCAGATTCCTCTGGATGAGGCCATTAAACTGTATCAAGACGGGCAATTTCAGGAAGCCCGGGAGAAGTTCCTAATGCTGCTCAAGGAGAACCCCGAGGGAGCAGAGGTTCTATATTATCTGGGGGAAATTGAGCCAGACGCTGATAAATCCCTTGAGTACAGACGGCAGTTCCTTTCCCTTCATCCCCTTCATCCCCTTGCCGATAAAGTTCTCTATGGAGTAGCGCAGTATGACTTCGCCATGGGATATTACCTGACAGCAGCGAAAGATTATCAAAGGCTTTTACGGAATTATCCAAATTCGGATATGGCTGCCGAAGCTATTTACTGGCTGGCCAGCTCCAAGCTGGCCATCGGGGCAATAGACTCGGCCAGCGTTTATTTCCACCGGCTCCTGGACGAATACCGACAATCCACTTTGGTTTCCTGGGCCGAGATGGGATTGGTGGATGTTCATTTTATAGGTGAAGAGTTTTCTCTGGCTTTATCACAATGCCTGGCTTTTTTGGAAACTAATGCTAATAACGAGCTTTTGCCTGTTGCCCTTTTCAGGTTGGCAGAGATTCACCAGGCTTTGGAAGATATTGAAATGGCCAAGGATGTTTTTCAACGTCTGGTGGGCGAGTATCCTGACACTTATCAGGGAAAACAAGCACAGCGCAGGCTGACAGAGTGGGTAAAACCGGAAGAGGAAAAGGAGGAAACACAGACAGAGGAAGGCAAGTTCTGTGTGCAGGTAGGAGCTTTCAGCAAAAGGGCTAATGCACAAAACCTTCAGACAAAACTGCGTTCATGGGGATATAAGGTGGAGGTTGTCAAGAGGTCTGGTCGCCACCGTAGCTTTTATCTGGTGTGGGTAGGAAGATACCAGAGCAGAGAGGAAGCAAATCAAGAAGCTAAAATTCTGGAAAAGCAAAGGAGTTTGCCCTACCATATCATCAAAAGATAAATAGTTGAAAGTCAACTCATTTTTATTAAAGTCCTTTAGATCTTGAATAAGGGCTTTTTTTGTTGTCTGCCTTTGGTGCCGCTGAAAGCCCATAGGTAGAATTATCTTTAAAGAGACCATTAAACATCAATTTATTTCTTGACTTAAAGAGAAGATTGTAATATTTTTGTGGAGCCTTAAAGATAATATCCTGGAAGGAAGAGGATTGAGCATATGGCTGAATTAACACCTATGATGGCTCAGTATAACAGGCTGAAACGTAAATACAATAACTGCATTTTGTTTTTCCGAATGGGCGATTTTTACGAGATGTTCAACGAAGATGCCCAGTTGGCTTCTCGTATTCTTGGTATAACACTAACCTCCCGTTCACATGGAAAATCCAGCAAAGTACCTTTGGCCGGAGTTCCCTGGCATGCTGCAGATACGTATGTAGCAAGGCTGATTAAAAGCGGTTATAAAGTGGCCATCTGCGAGCAGGTGGAGGATTCATCTAAAGCTAAGGGCATCGTCAAGAGGGAAGTAGTGCAGGTAGTTACTCCAGGAACCATCGTTTCTGAGAGTTTACTCTCTCATGATCGAAATAACTATCTGCTAGCCATACATCCGGAAAACGAAACCATGGGTTTGGCCAGTGTCGATTTATCCACTGGAGAGTTCGAGCTGGAGGAGCTGAATAGCCAGGTGCTGGCGGATGAGCTGCAGCGCCTGCTTCCTGCAGAAGTACTGATCCCCTGTGGTAGAGAGAAAGATCTGGAATCAGAGATCAATCGGCTGCTGCCAACAGCTACTGTTACCACCATGGATGATTGGCGGTTTTCATACGACAACGCTTACGAAAGCCTTTTAACCCATTTCAAGACTGCTTCGCTGAAGGGGTTTGGATGCGAGAACCTAAAGGTGGCCGTCGGGGCGGCTGGAGCCGCCTTGAACTATCTGAAAGAGAACCAGAGAGCAAGTCTATCGCACATAAATAGTCTCTCAACCGTGAATCCATCGGATTATATGTTCTTAGATGCCACAACGCTAAGAAACTTAGAGGTTCTCTATCCTATGAGGGAGGAAGATAAAGAAGCGACGCTTATTTCCGTGTTAAATCGAGTAGAAACGCCTATGGGTGCCCGACTGTTGAGCAAATGGCTACGTAAGCCTCTCCTGGATTGTTCACGGATCAACGCCCGCCTGGAGAGCGTCGAGGAGCTATTCAAGAACGCTCTTTTGAGATTGGAATTAAAAGAGACATTGAAGCCAATAAAGGATTTGGAAAGGCTGACTGCGCGTGTAGCATGTGGGAGGTCTAATGCACGCGATATGGTTGGTTTAAGAGAATATCTTCAGGTTATTCCTGATATTAAAAGTGCCTTAAGACCCTGTGTTTCGCCAATGATGAAAAAGATAAAAGATGAATTGAAGGAAATGGATTGGGTAGTGAAGAAAATAAAATCAGCCATTATCGATGAGCCTGCTATGGCACTAAATGAGGGCGGGCTAATCAAAGATGGATATAATTCAGATCTGGATAAATTGCGTAGGATTAGCAGGGAT
>CBDUWG010000003.1:0-15776 GCA_965370845.1 uncultured bacterium | reverse complement strand
GTCTTGGGTCTGGCGAACCTTTTTCTCCGCTGACTTCACCTTTGATTTCCACGTTCGATTGCGCAACCGTCGTTTTGGATCGGACCTGACGCGTGTCGCGGTTGAAGCATGTGTGGGCATTTTCCCCTCCGGATGAACGAACTCTTTATCCCAATATATCCTTCCAGATGATGGTTGTCAACCTAAAAATACAAGTTATCATTTTTCTTGACTCGGCTAAAAGAAGGTGCTATTTTATGTCGTTAAGACCGGAGAAGAGTCCGTGGGGGAGACAAGGCCAGACGCCAACCCCCGACGGCCAGAGAACAATCTCTCGACTCTCTCGGGTATCCCTATGGACCTGCACGAGAAGCTCAATCATCTGCCCTCCCAACCGGGCGTTTATATCCTCAAAAGCGACGATGGAAGAATCCTTTACATTGGGAAGGCCAAGACTCTTAAAAAGCGGCTGCGCTCTTACTTCCAAGGCCCCCTCGCCCATCCCCGCCTTCGGGCGCTGATCCGACGGGTTGCCGATTTTGAGATTGTGGTGACCGGGACAGAAGTTGAGGCCCTGATCCTGGAGGCCAATCTGATCCGGCTCCACCGTCCTCGCTACAACGTCAATCTCAAGGACGATAAGCGCTATCCCTTTTTGAAGATCACCGTTGGCGAAGCCTATCCCCGTTTGCTGGTCGTCCGCCGGAGGAGACAGGATGGCAGCCGATATTTTGGTCCCTACACCAACGTGAAGGCTATGCGGGCCACCATCAAGACGCTGCGCAAGATTTTTCCCATCCGCACCTGCTCTTTTTCTCTTTCCGGCCCTCGTTCCGTTCATCTGTGTCTTGATTACCACATCAAACGCTGTTCAGGTCCCTGTCAGGGTATGGTAAGTCGTGAGGACTACCGGTGTATGATCGATGGGGTTTGTTTGTTTCTATCGGGGAAAAAGACTCGTCTGGATGCCTTTTTGCGGCGACAGATGTCCCGGGCTGCCGAGAGGGAGAATTTCGAGCTGGCCGCGCAGCTTCGGGATCAGCTGTTCGCTCTGCAGGCGGTGATAAGCAAACAGAAACTTGTTTCCGCGGATGCGGCAGACTGCGATGTCCTGGCCTATGACTCGCAGGATAAGCGTGCCTGCGGGGTGATTCTGCAAATTCGAGAGGGGGCCATCATCGCTCGCCAGCACTTCCATATCACCCTATCCGCCGTAAGCGATCCGGCGGATGTCCTCAGCACATTGATCCATTGGCAATACGAGGATGCCGCCCTGATCCCAAGGGAAATTTTGTTGTCCCACGGATTGGAGAGCATCGACCTCATCGAGCGCTGGCTGCGTATGAAGAGGGGCAAAATGGTGACCCTGCGAGTTCCCCAGAGAGGACGGAAGGTCAGGCTGGTCAGGATGGCACTGGAAAATGCCCAGCTTCTGTTACACCAGACCATGAGCGAAGGTCAGGGAAAAAAGGTCCGATCGTCCAAGCCGGTGGCTGATTTGCAGAAAGAGCTGAGACTCAAAAAGCTACCCCGCCATATCCAGGCCTTCGACATCTCTAACATCCAGGGACAGGACGCCGTTGGCTCCCTGGTGGTATTTCGAGATGGCCGCCCGGCCCGAAAGGAGTATCGGCGATTCAAGATCAGGTCAGTTCGTGGTCAGGATGACTTCGCCATGATGGCGGAGGTGGTAGGTCGGCGGTTTCGGAGACTTGTGCAGGAGAACAGAAGATTGCCCCACCTGGTGGTGGTTGACGGTGGCAAGGGGCAGCTCTCTGCTGCTTGTAAGGTTTTGAATGAATTGGGGATAGGAGAACTACCCGTTGTTGGTCTGGCCAAACGCCTGGATGAGGTGTTTCTCGCGGATCGATCTGAGGCCATCATGATACCCAAGACCTCTCCTGCTTTGAAGTTACTTCAGCGCATCCGGGATGAAGCCCATCGATTTGCCATTCAGTATCACCGTCGGCTAAGGGGACGAAGGATGCGGGGGTCGGAGCTGGAGGCTATACCGGGGATCGGCCAGAAGCGGATTCGCTTATTGCTCCGCTATTTTGGTTCTCTGAGACGTGTGACAACCTCTTCTGTGGATGATCTGAGGAATGTGCCGGGATTGGGTCAGCAGCTGGCTCGGCGCGTCTATGAATACCTTCATCCGGCTGCCCCGTTTTGCTGAGGATTTGTTCACATATTTCCGAACAGAAGATGATTATTCCCAGCATAAGATAGATTTTGGAGATGTCAAGTGATACTAGAAAGAATCGTCGTAGGTAATTTAGAAACAAACTGTTATATATTTGGCTCCGCGAAGGGAAAAGAGGTGGTGATTATCGATCCGGGAGGTAGTCCAGAGCTGATTCTCTCCGTACTTTACGGGCTGACGGCCAGTGTGCGCTATATTATAAATACCCACGGACACATGGATCATATCACCGCGAATCGGCAGATCAAAAAGCGTACAGGAGCGGAGATCTGCATTCACCGAGCAGATAGCGAGATGCTCATCGATTCCCGTAAGAATTTTTCCGATTTAATGGTAACTCCGGTTACCTCGCCGCCGGCAGATCGTCTTCTGAACGATGGAGATGTTCTCAACGTGGGTGAGCTGAAGCTTAAGGTAATCCACACTCCCGGTCATTCGCCAGGGGGGATCTCCCTGGTTTCCGACGGGTTGGTTTTCACTGGGGACACGCTTTTCGCAGGTTCTGTTGGGCGTTGGGATTTTCCCGGTGCTTCCTACAACCTCCTCCTGGCTTCAGTTCGCAACAAGCTTTTAGTTCTCGATGAGGACATGATCGTCTATCCCGGACATGGCCCCGTCTCCAACATCGGCACCGAGAAGAAGGAAAATCCCTTTTTCGCCAATCGATGATCAAGGACAGGTTGGCAGAGGGCATAGGGAAATTGAGGATTTATCAGACACGGCTGGGGGACGATTAAAGTGCAGAGATCTCTCGCTGACTTTATCCACTATCTTCAAGTGGAGCGCCGGCTGTCGCCTGCCAGCGTGGATGCCTACCGGCGAGACATTCGTCGATATATCCATTTTCTGATCTCCAGGGGGTTCACTTCCCTGAAGGCAGTGGAGTCCGAGCAGATATCCGCCCACCTGCTCTCCCTCCGCCAGCAAGCTCTTTCCCCCTCTTCGGTGGCCAGGAATTTCTCCGCCATTCGATCCTTCCACCGTTTTCTGGTCTCAGAGGATCTGGTCAAAAAAGATGCCACGGAGCACCTGCGTGCTCCCCGTCTGTGGAAGAGATTGCCCTCGGTTTTGCATCAATCTGAGGTGGAGAGGTTGCTTCAGCAACCGGATCTCTCGAAACCAGCGGGCATCAGGGACCGGGCCATGCTGGAATTGATGTATGCCGCCGGCCTACGGGTCTCGGAGATGCTGGCCATGAAGACCTCCAACTTGTTGTTGGATGTCCAATTTATTCGAGTTCTGGGAAAGGGGTTACGGGAGCGGGTGGTTCCCGTGGGTGGAGAGGCTGTAAAGTGGGTGGAGCGCTATCTCGGGGAGGTGCGGCCCCGGCTCGCTGGCCGGACCTCAGAGCAGTTTGTGTTCTTGAACATGAGAGGTAGCAAATTATCAAGAATGGGGTTTTGGAAAATCCTTAAAAAATACGTTGAGAAAGCCAAGCTCAAGAGATCGGTCAGCCCCCACACCCTACGGCACTCCTTTGCCACACATCTGTTGGAGGGAGGCGCGGACCTGAGAGCCGTTCAGGAGATGCTGGGTCATGCGGATATTTCCACCACCCAGATATACACCCATGTGGACCGGGAGTATCTCAAGGAGGTTCACCGCACCTTTCATCCTCGGGGATGAGATTCCATGAGACCTGATGACCATCATGGCTCTCCTTCTGTCCAGCGGCAGCCCAGGGCGATCGACATCGTGGGCGGCTCGGCCGATGCTGTCTCCGCCCGGGCATCAGTGAAAATCTGTCAGAAAAAGATGCATCAGTTGAATGTAGGTTGCCTCACAGTTCTGGATGGAGATCAGGTGGTGGGCGTGATCAGCCATTGGGATGTGGAGAAAGCCCTGGAGCATCGCTTGGGCTCGGAGTCTGTGAACGATTTCATGTCCAGTCCGGCCATTACCGTGAGGCCCGGTACCTCCTTTGCCAGAATGCACCGGCTGCTGACGGAAAACAGGATTGGACACCTGCCGGTGCTGGGCCCAGGCGGTCTGATGGGCATGATTTCTCGATCAGATCTACTGCGGGCCTGGCCATCTGGACACCGCGCCGATTCGAAGCGGTGGCCCTCTTCTGCCCGGACCGAGAACCTGAGCGGTTTGATGAAGAAAAGAATGTCCCCTCGCGTCCAGCGCGTTTTGAGGCAGATAGGACGAATGGGCCAGCAGGTGGGCGTAGATGTCTTTCTGGTGGGAGGGTGCGTAAGGGATCTGCTGTTGAACTTCCCTGATGTGGATCTTGACATCGTAGTAGCCGGGGATGGGATGGCCTTTGCCGAGGAGTTTGTGTCTCGGTATGGGGGACAGGTGGTTTTATACCGTCGGTTTGCCACAGCTTTGATGATCCTTCCCGGAAAGCTGAAAATCGACGTGGTCTCGGCCCGTTGTGAGAGATATAAAAGCCCCGGTGCCTTGCCGTCCATCGCGCCCGGTGTTTTGCTCAACGATCTCTATCGCCGGGATTTCACTATCAACAGCATGGCTCTCCAGCTCTCTGGGCCACACTTTGGCAGGCTGATCGATCCCTTTGGTGGCAGGCGCGATTTGTTTGGCAAGACTATTCGGGTTATGCACAATTTAAGCTTTGTGGAAGATCCCACCAGAATCATCAGGGCTGTGCGCTTCGTGGGCAGATATGGGTTTCACATGGATGGGCGGACCCTGCACCTGTTGAGCAGTGCGGCCCGGACTCACATGCTGGACAGGATCTCCGGACAGCGTCTTCGAGAGGAGATTCTCATCCTCCTAAGGGAGAAAAACCCCATCCCGGCCATTAACCGCCTGGATCGCCTGGGAGTGCTGAACAGCCTGAGCCCTGATCTGGAGGTGACCGCCGGGCTCTCTTGGCTCCTGAAACGGATTTACAATCGCCTGCGCTGGCTGGAGAACCTGAGGCCGGAAGTCTCGCTGGAACGCTGGATCGTTTTCCTGGTGGGCCTGTTCTCGGGTTTGCCCTTTCCGGAGATGGAGAGGCTGGCGACACGGCTCAGTTTGCACCGGAAGGCCCGGGAATGTCTCCATCAGGCACGCCGGGCCGAGGATGAGGTATGTGAACCTCTCGGCTCTGCGCGCCGGCCACCCAACAGCGAGCTGTATCGGTTGCTCCATTCTCTGCGACCCGAGGTTTTGATCTATCTTATGGCCAGGTCCCAGAGCAGGGCCGTTGCCGGCCGGGTCGTCTATTATCTGGTTCATCTTCGGGATATACACCTGGAGATCGGGGGAGATGATCTCAAGAAAATGGGTCTTATCCAGGGTGCCGTCTACAACCGGATACTGAGCAGGATACTCATGGCCAAGCTGGACGGTCACCTGAAGGACCGGTCTGCAGAGCTGGATTTGGCTGCCAGGCTCGTACAGGCAAGAAAGCAAAAGGGAGAGAGACCGTGTGGGAGCAGCTAACCGAGTTGATATTACTGGCCCCGGGCATCCTCTTCGCCCTGGTGATCCATGAATATGCCCATGGGCTGGTGGCCGATCGGTTGGGCGATCCAACCCCCCGTTATGCCGGGCGATTAACCATGAACCCCCTGAGGCATTTGGATCCCCTTGGTACGCTGATGATCTTTCTGGTTCGCGTCGGCTGGGCCCGGCCGGTACCGGTAAATCCCGATTACTTCAGCAATCCCAGGGTGGGCATGATCTGGGTCGCTCTGGCCGGGCCGATGGCGAACATGGCCGGTGCCATGGGTTGCGGACTGCTTCTCAGGCTCACCATGTCTGCTGCGTGCGGACCGATCATGGGAGCTGTGCTGGTTGTTCTGGTCTGGGGGATGGTAATCAACCTGATCCTGGCGGCCTTTAACCTGATTCCCGTGCCGCCATTGGATGGAAGCAAAATTCTCATGGGTCTTCTGCCGGCTTCACACAAGCAGGTTTTTCGACGGATGGACCGGTGGGGGCCCCCGTTGCTGTTAGTCCTGATTTTGTTTGGTCGATCTCTGGTGTGGGGATATATTCACCCATTTGTGCGTTTTTTCAGCACGCTTTTTGCCGGACAAGGAGTTTATCAGCTCCTGGGGGTATTCTAACTCCCCCAGGGGGCTTGTGGAGCGGCCTGGAAAAGGAATTTTTGCAATCTGCAAATAGTTTTTGCAATCTGCTGAAAAGGTGTTGCTAGGGTTGGCATAGTTGGTTTTCTTGGCTGGGGAAGCATGTTGTCTGGCTTTGCTTCGAGGGAAAGCGAGGGGAAAAAAGCAGGCGGATGATCTATTAAGGCACACATTTTGCAGCTCTTTTTATTTCTGAGGTCAACTGACATGAGATTGCCATGATGAAACTGAGCTACGAAACCATTTCCCTGAGATTGAAACATACTTTTCGGACTGCCCGAGAGTCCAGCGACTCCCGGCAGAATGTGATTTGCCGAGTACAGCACCAGGGAATGGAGGGTTGGGGAGAGGCTGCCCCGTCCGCTTTCTACGGCCAGGATGCTCGGACGGTGGCCCAGGTATTGGATAGTATGACCGGTAAGTTGGGCAGCGATCCTTTCGCCCTGGAGGCCATCTCCTCTCAGATGGCTGGCCTTTTTCCGGGGGGGGCGGCGGCCAGGGCAGCGGTGGACATGGCCATGCATGACATCGCCGGCAAGATAGTTGATCTACCCCTCTACCGTCTTTTGGGTTTGGATCCCGGGAAAACTCCACAGACATCGGTGACCGTGGGCCTGGACACCATCGAGAGCATGCAGGCGAAGGCGCGTGAGCTGGGCGATGTCCCCATGCTCAAAATCAAGCTGGGCACTCATCAGGATGTGGAGATCGTGGAGGCCATACGCCAGGTGAGCCAGGCGAGCATCCGAGTTGATGCCAATGCAGCTTGGACAGCGAAGGAGGCCTTGGAAAAGATCTCAGCCATGCGGGAATACAACGTTGAACTCGTTGAGCAGCCTTTGGCCGCTGATGATTTGGAAGGCCTACGCTGGCTGAAAAAGAGGGTGGATGTACCCATCATCTTAGACGAGAGCGTACGCACTGCCGCGGATATTCCCTCGCTGGTCGGCTGCGCCCACGGCATCAATATCAAGCTGATGAAGTGCGGAGGATTAAGAGAGGCTCTGCGTATGATCTGTGTGGCCAGGGCCCTTGATTTTACGGTGATGCTGGGCTGCATGGTGGAGACCTCTTTGGCCATCACGGCGGCGGCCCACCTTTCTCCATTGGTCGATTACGCCGATCTGGATGGCCATCTGCTCATCGAGAAAGATCCGTACTCGGGGGTGGATGTGGTGGACGGGAGGCTGATTTTGCCGGAAAGACCTGGAATTGGCGTGGTGGCTTCCTCGGGAATGGGGGAAGGGGTATGATCCGCAAATGGTCCCCAGTGGCGGTGGCCATGGCCGCTGTGTTGCTCGTGGCCGGTTGTGGCCGTCCTATTGTCCACCGTGGCTTGCCTGAGGATCCCCTGATCCGACTGCGGGAGCAGTTAGAGGAGCTGTTCGACACCCCAGCCTTCGGCAACGCCTTTTGGGGCGTGCTCATTCAATCGGCGGACAAAGGAGATATTATTTTTAGCCATCAGCAAAACAAGTCTTTTGTCCCGGCCTCTAACATAAAACTATTCACCACGGCGGTGGCCCTCTTGAAACTGGGTCCGGAATTTTGCTACCACACTCAAGTGTATGGCCTGGGAGAGATAGATGATGCCGGGACCCTTCAGGGCTCGCTGCTGGTCAGGGGTTCCGGTGACCCCACAATTTCAGGACGATTTAACGGAGGAAAGATCACGGCCACTTTCCAGGCCTGGGCGGAGAGCCTGGTCTCCCGGGGGGTGCGGACCATCGCCGGCGATATCATCGGCGACGACGATTATCTCGACGATCAAGCTCTGGGAAGGGGTTGGGCCTGGGATTATCAGACCGACTGGTATGCAGCTCAGATAAGCGGTCTGTCCTTTAACGATAACTGTGTGGACATTAAAATTATACCTGGAGAGAACGTCGGCGATCTGGCTGAAGTGGAGCTGAATCCGGTTACCTCCTATATCACGGTTAACAACAATCTGAAAACCTGTCGTCATTCTTGGGAGGAAGATTGGGAGATTCACCGGCATCAGGGGACCAATGTGGTGACTCTGACGGGGTGTATGGCCCTGGATGGTGAGGGGTACGAGGGTTGGGTCACCGTGCACAACCCCACCCTGTATACCGCCATGGTCTTCAGGGAGGTGTTGATTTCCCGGGGTATAGGTGTGGTTGGCCAGGCCCGGGATATCGATGAGCTGGACAAGGCCAGCTTGGCCGATTACCAGCAGAGCTGGCCTTCGCTGGTCAGCCATACTTCTCCACCCCTGGCGCAGATAATCGCTGTGATCAACAAGAAGAGCCAGAACTTCTATGCCGAGCAATTGCTGAAAACCATGGGGATGATCTTCCGGGGCGAGGGCAGTTTCTCCAGCGGGGTTCAGGTGGTCAAAGAGACTTTGTCGGAACTGGGCATTTCTCCCAGCCAGTTCATTATGGTGGATGGTTCTGGCCTATCCCGGCACAATTTTATCACTCCCCGGCAGGTGGTTACTCTGCTGAGCCATATGGCCAGACACAGGTTTTTTAAGCACTTTCGGGACTCCCTTCCCCTGGCCGGGGTTGACGGAACCATCGGTTTGCGCATGCGCAATACCGTTGCCCAGGAGAAGGTGTGGGCCAAAACCGGCTATGTGGATCGGGTGCGAGCCCTTTCGGGATATGCCTACAGCCTCGATGGCGAGATGTTCATTTTTTCCATGATCGTCAACAACTATATTGTTCCCACAAGCCTGGCCGAAGACATTCAGGATAGAGCCTGCCAGCTTTTAGCCAGTTTCTCGCGGCAGGGCGCATTTGTCCAGAAAGAGGGGTCGTGATATTTCTTCACAGGCCCAGACGTAGAGAATTTACCCTGCGCAGCCGCAGGAAGGCATTAAAGGAGGGCGAAAAGCAGTTTGATTTTCGCCGCGCTCGGCGCATTCGCCCCTCTCGTGCAGCCAATACGCTGTGGCTAATTGTGTTGTTGGCACTGGTGATTATTATAGTTCGGTATTTTCGTTCTCTGAACTGGTGAAGTTCCTGGGATTGGAGAAGAGGGAGGAATTTCTTTGGGCAAGAAATTGGGAGAAATGCTCGTTTCCGAGGGGGTCGTCAACGGGCAGCAGCTGGATCAGGCACTGGAGCGTCAGGCGGAGTTGGGAGGGAAGCTCGGCGAGAATCTGGCGGAATTGGGTTTCATCGAGAGTGAAGAGGAGATCATCGAGATCCTGGGCCGGCAGCTCAACGTAGGGGCCATGAAGCTTTCGGAGATGGAGCTGGACCCCGAGGTGGTGGGTATGCTGCCCGTGGAGATGGCCCAGAAGTTCAACGCCATCCCCGTGGATCTTGATGGGAACTCCCTCACCGTGGCCGTCTCCGATCCCGGAAACATTTTCGTTCTGGATGCCCTCAAGTTCATCACCGGATGTGAGATCGTTCCGGTAGTCGCCGCCGAGAGCTCCATCCAGAGAGCCATTGAGAAATACTACCAGTTGGGAGACGAGCTAGCCGAGATCGTTAAAGACATCGTTGATGAAGAACTGGAGCTCGTGCAGGAAGGGGAAAGGGAGGAGATACCCGATCTCCAGGTGCTGAAAAGCGCCGTTCAGGAAGCTCCTCTGGTAAAGCTAGTCAATGGGATCATCTCCGATGCCATCCGCAAGGGCGCCAGCGACATTCATATCGAGACCCATGAGCATGTCCTCCGCGTTCGATACCGCATCGATGGTACTCTGATGGATATGTCTCCATTGCCCTACCGGCTGAAAGCGGCCATCGTCTCGCGAGTCAAGATCATGTCAGAGCTGGATATCGCCGAAAGACGTGTTCCTCAGGACGGTCGGATCAAGGTGAAGATGGGCAACAAGACCGTGGACATACGCGTGTCAACGCTGCCCACCATTTTCGGCGAGAAAGTGGTGATGAGAATTCTGGATCCCACCAATCTGATGTTGGACATGACCGACCTGGGATTCGAGAAAAGAGCCCTTGCTGATTTTCAGACGGCCATCCAGAAACCGTATGGCATCGTTCTGGTCACAGGGCCCACGGGTAGCGGAAAGACCACCAGCTTGTACTCGGCCATGACCTTGATCAACAAGCCGGACGTGAACATCATGACCGCCGAAGACCCGGTCGAGTATCAACTGGAGGGCATCAATCAGGTTCATGTGCGCACCGAGATCGGTCTGACTTTCGCCTCGGCGCTGCGAGCTTTTCTGCGCCAGGACCCGAACATAATCATGGTGGGGGAGATCCGAGATCTGGAGACGGCCGAGATTGCTATCAGAGCGGCCCTGACCGGGCATCTGGTGCTGAGCACCGTACATACCAACGATGCTCCCAGTACCATTAACAGGCTGGTAGATATGGGGATACAGCCCTTTCTGGTTTCTTCTTCCTTGAATCTCATCGTTGCCCAGCGCCTGGTGCGCAAAGTCTGCCCGCACTGCAGGCAGAAAGATGAACGAACCCCAGAGCTCGGCGAGTTTTTAAAACAACTGGGTTTCTCTCCCCAGGAGGCCGAAAACCTGGATACCTTTCACGGCTCCGGCTGTGAAGAGTGCCATAACACGGGATATTCGGGACGATTAGGAATTTACGAGGTCCTGCCCATATCTGCCAAGATGAAGGAGCTGATTGTGAAAGAGGCCTCCATACGGGAGCTGCGCAAGCAGATGGTCCAGGAACAGGTGCTCACCCTGAGGGACGCCGCTATGCAGAAATTAAAGCAGGGTATTACCACCGTGGAAGAGGTGATACGGGAGACAGTGAGCGAATGATATTTCTTCCGATAACCTGGCAATGAGGTGATGAGGATGATTACCCTAAGAGAGCTGCTTGAGGAGATAGTGACGAGGAACGCGTCGGATCTTCACCTGACCGTTGGGGTGCCGCCCGTATTTCGCATCGACGGCGAGTTAGTTCATTCCCAGCACGAGATTCTGCGCCCGGCCGACACCCAACGGCTGGCTTTCAGCGTGCTCACGGAAAGTCAGAAGAAAAAGTTCGAGGAGGCCCGGGAACTCGATCTGTCTTTCGGCATCGAGAAGTTAAGCAGGTTTCGAGGTAATGTTTTCCTGCAAAGGGGATGTGTGGCCATGGCCATACGGCAGATCCCTTTCGCCATCCCCTCCTTTGAGGAGCTGGGTTTGCCCAAGGTCATCGCTGACCTGGCCCTGAAGCCTCGTGGATTGGTGCTGGTGACCGGTCCCACGGGAAGTGGAAAATCCACTACCCAGGCGGCCATGTTGGACAGAATCAATCGTCATAGAAGCGTTCACGTGGTCACCGTGGAGGATCCCATTGAGTTCTTGCACCAGCACAATCGATCCATCATCAACCAGCGGGAGGTTTACGAGGACACCGATTCCTTCAGCAATGCCTTGAAATATGTCCTGCGTGAGGACCCGGATGTGGTGCTCATCGGCGAGATGCGTGATCTGGAGACAATGGAGACCACCCTCAGAATCGCCGAGACCGGACACCTGGCCCTGGCCACTCTGCACACGAATTCCTGCGATCAGAGCATCACCAGAATTGTGGACTCCTTTCCCGCCCACCAGCAATCTCAGGTGAGGACGCAGCTGTCCTTTGTCATGGAAGGGATCATTTCCCAGCAGCTTTTGCCTAAGATCGGTGGGGGGCGAGTTATGGCCTTGGAAATTCTGATCTGCACCCCGGCTATCAGGGCCCTGATTCGAGACCAAAAGGCCCATCAGATATACAGCCTGATCCAGGCCGGCACAAAATACGGGATGAGGACCATGAACCAGTCTTTGATGGAGCTGTGTCAGAGCGGGGAGGTAGCCATGAATGACGTTCTGCAGTGCAGCTCCAGGCCCGATGAACTGGAGGAAATGCTGTCCGCTGGCGGACCGGAATCCCAGGGCAAATCCACCCAGCCCTGGCGGACAGTGGCAAGGGGGAGATGATTTCCCTATTGATGAAAGCGGGAGCTGGCCTTTTCCCGCTTGAGGAGGTAAAGTGCCCACCTATGCTTATCAAGGAAGAAGTCGCCTTAATGGTCAGGTCTCCGGAGAACTGGTGGCGGCAAGCCAGGAAGAGTTAACCAAGATTCTCCGCAAACAGGGAATACTGGTGACATCGGTTCAGCGCAAAATGATGCAGATCCAGCTGAGTTTACTGTCCAAGGTGCGCAGTGGAGATCTGTCCATCTTCACCCGGCAGTTTGCCACTATGATCAACGCTGGCCTGCCCATCATGCAGTGCTTGCAAACTCTTCAGGAGCAGACCACTAAAGATCATTTTCGCAAGATCATCGGTCAGGTGGCCGATTCCGTGCAGGGCGGCAAGACCCTGGCCGAGGCTCTGGCCAAACACCCTAAAGTGTTCACTTCCCTCTACGTCCACCTGGTTGAGGCCGGAGAGCTGGGGGGGATGTTGGATGGCATACTGATGCGCTTGGCCGGATATCTGGAGAAGGCCAATTCTCTGAAGAGAAAAATAAGGGGTGCCATGGTCTATCCCGCCCTGATTAGTCTGGTGGCCATTGGGGGAACCGTCTTCATGTTGACCACCATTGTGCCCACCTTTGCCAAGCTCTTCGGTGATTTTGGCGGAACCCTCCCCCTTCCCACCCGCGTTGTGCTGATTGCCAGCGCCCTGCTGCAGAGCTACTTCCTGCCGCTCACCGGGCTGGTCAGCGCTCTGGTTGTTGCTCTGCGCTTTATCTATCGCACCAAGGCCGGTCGGTTCAAGATCGACAAGCTGCTGCTCAGAATGCCTGTTTTCGGCAACTTGCTGAGAAAAAGCGCTATTTCTCGGTTCAGCAGAACGCTGGGCACTCTGCTTTCCAGCGGGGTGGCCATTCTGGATTCCCTGAGCATCACCGCCAAGACGGCGGGGAATGCCGTGGTCCAGGAGGCGGTGAACAAGTCACGGTCCCGCATCGCCGAGGGACAGACCATATCAGATCCGCTGAAGGAATCGGGAGTTTTCCCGCCCATGGTAACGCAGATGGTGGCCATTGGGGAGCGGACAGGGCAACTGGACAGCATGCTCACCAAGATCGCCGATTTCTACGACGAGCAGGTCGATGCTGCCGTGGCGGCGCTCACCTCTGTACTGGAGCCGATCATCGTGGTTTTCATGGGTGTCATCATCGGCGGTATTCTCATCGCCATGTATCTGCCCATGTTCGATCTTATCAGCGTCATCAAATAGGATACTCGCCATCATGTTCGTCAAAAACGTACAGGGAAACAACGTCAGATCCATTTATGTACTGATGATCTTCCGGCTTGTCCTGGTCACTCTGATTTTGGGAACGGTTGTCGTTCTTTACGCCGGCAGGTCTCCGGCTTTCCCCCTTTTTCCCATCTATGGACTGCTGGCATTCACCTACCTCATCTCAGCCCTCTATTGGCTGGCCCTGAAGTGGGAGATCGCCCCGGTCATCTCCATCTATATTCAGCTGAGCATAGATGTGATCCTGGCGACGGGTATCTTATATTACTCCGGGGGTTCGGAGAGCATCTTGACCCTCCTGTATCTGGTGATTATCATCAGCTCCAGCATTTATCTGCATCTGGGAGGGATCTTGTACGTCTGTTCTCTGGCAGTGGTCGCCTATGGGCTGCTCAGCTGGCTGCAATATCACGGCAGCATGTTAGCGCCCTCTTTTTTCGAGCCGGATCAACTGCCCCGACCGCCAACCCAATCTCCTATCAACGTTTTTCTGAACATCTGTTTCTTCTATCTGGTGGCTTTTTTGAGCGGTTTTTTGGCCGAGAAGCTCCGGCGTAAAGGGGAGGAGCTGGAGAGCACCTCGCGGAGGCTGCGGAAAGTCCAGCTGGATACAGATGATATTTTGGCCAATATGAACAGCGGTTTAGTAACCGTGGATGGGGAGGGCATCATCCAGCATTTTAATAGGGCCGCCGAGAAGATCTTGGGCCTGGAGGCCAGTCAGATTAAGAACAAGCCTTTTGAACAGGTGTTTGGGGAGCAGAATAGAGAACTCGGGGTTGCCTTGAACTCGGCCCTGGAGAGGGGAGTGGTCAATTCCAGAACGGAATTGATGGCCGTCTCCCGGCAGGGGCGCTCCATGCCCCTGGGGATCAGCACTACTCTGCTGGGTGTGGGTGAGGGAGAGCGGGGGGGGGTAATCGCCGTCTTTCAGGACCTTACCGAGGCCAAGGAACTGGAACAAAGGGCCCGTGAAGCGGATAGGCTGGCGGTCCTCGGCCAGCTCTCAGCGGCCATTGCCCATGAGATTCGCAACCCCCTGGCCGCCATCAGCGGTTCCATCGAGGTGCTCAGCGAATCTCTCCAGCTTGCCGGAGAGGAGCAGAAGCTGATGGGGCTGGTCACCCGGGAGTCGGATCGACTGAACAGAATCATCACCGACTTTCTTTTGTACGCTCGCATCAGGCCAGCGGATAAAACCGTTGTTGATGTAGTCAAGCTGGTGAACGAGACCTTGATTTTGGTGCGAAACCACGCCGATTTCCACGATGGCATCGAGATCGTCAACGAGGCGGAGGTTCATAAAGCATATGCCCTGGCCGATCAGGATCAGGTGAGACAGATTTTCCTGAACATCGCCATAAATGCCCTGCAAGCCATGTCCCATGGAGGCCGGTTGGTGGTGGGACTGGTTGAGGGGCCATCCAGAGCTGGAACCCGAGGGAAGGACGAGATGGTGAAAGTGTTTTTCCAGGATACCGGTGTGGGGATTCCGGCCGGCGAGCTCAAGAGCATCTTCGAGCCTTTTTACTCTTCGAAAAAAGGCGGCACCGGGTTGGGTTTGTCCATTGCCCAGAGGATCGTGGAGAACAACGGGGGCAAATTAGAGGTGGAGAGCCATAAGGGAAAGGGGACCACTTTTACTGTTTCTCTGATAGGGGAGAGCGGATACAGTGAGGAAGAAAATACAGCAACACAGAGATGATCAACGGGAGCTCCGGGACACAGATATCGAAGACAGTTGCTACGGCGTCTCCAGGAGCGAGAGGGGAGGCGACAATACGACATCTGGCGGACCGGAGGAAGGGTGTTTTCTGAGGATCTGGATCGGGATGAGGAAATGAAGTACAGTTGGCACTCTATCAAAAGGGATTGAGCTAAGAGGCTCCTAATCGGGAGAGTTTAAATGGCAAACGAGAAGATCTTGGTGGTCGACGACGAAGAGAGTATGTGCGATTTTCTGTCCATCATGTTAAAAAAGCAAGGGTATCAAATCACCACGGCTCTCTCGGCCAAGGAAGGTTTGAAGAAACTGGCCAAAGAAGCCTATGAAGTGGTTATCAGCGACTTGAAAATGAAAGAGATGAACGGGCTGGAGCTGATCGACGAGATCAACAAGAAGGAGACCGTCCCCACTGTTATCATAATGACCGCTTTTGCCACCATCGAGTCGGCCATCGAGGCGTTAAAGAAGGGAGCCTTTGACTACATTATCAAGCCCTTTAAAGTAGATGAGATCAAGCTGGCAGTGGCCAGGGCGCTGGAGCAGCGGAAGATACGCACCGAAAAGGTGTATCTCAAGAAACAGCTGAAAAAATAGGAGGGGTTCGGCGAGATTATAGGCAAGAGCGCGATCCTCATGGAGGTGTTATCCCAGGTGCGCGC
>CBDUWG010000002.1:0-15957 GCA_965370845.1 uncultured bacterium | reverse complement strand
TCTGGAAGCTATGGCCTCGGGAGTGCCGGTCATCGGTGGGGATGTGGGGGGGACCAAAGAGCTGATTCAGGACGGAGTGAACGGATTGCTGGTGGCCCCCCGGGACGATGAGACTCTGGCCCGAAAGATTTTATACCTGCTCCAGGACGAACAGGGGCGTCAGAGGTTAATTCAAAACGGTCGGGAAACGGTCGGGCATTACAGGGTAGAGCAGATGCTCCAGAGGACATATGTTCTCTACGAAAAGCTGTGTGGATGAGCGATCGATCCAGAGGTGTGAGCTGATTCATTAATATGGGGTGACCATGAAGGAGAACAAGAGAGGGCAGCGCCGGGGGCATAAAGCTCCCGGGAGAAAGGAGAAGAAATTCTCCAAACCTTCATCTGTGCCACTTAAGGGGTGGAAGAAGGACCTGGGGTTGGTTGCTCTCCTCTATGCGCTGGTGCTATTTCTGTATCGGGATGTGGCCTTTTTGGACAAGATGTTCGTCTCCGCCGACACCATCGCCCAGGGAGTGGTCTTTGGAAAATTCGGGTTTGATCAACTGGCCGCCGGCCATTATCCCCTCTGGTATCCCCATATTTTCTCGGGAATGCCCTTTTTCGCCAGCATGTCCTTCGATGTGTTCGTCTATCCGGCGCGGATCATCCTCCATTATCTGGATCAGTTCGGTTTCCATTTTCTGCACTACAAGATCGCCCATTTCTTCATGGGAGGCCTGTTCACCTACCTGCTGATGCGCTCCTACAAACTGGAGAGATTCTGCGCTTTCATATCAGCGGCGGTATTCATCTTCAGTCCCATGGTCGCCTCGCTGGAGCATGGAAACCGGATCATCACCATCATGTATATCCCGGTAATTTTCTACCTGATCAGGAGACTCTATCTCCGCCGGGGCCCGGCCTCCCTGGCCTGGGCCGGATTGGCCGTTGGCTTCCAGATGATGGCCAACCATATGCAGATCGTCTACTACACGTGGTTGTTCCTTGGCCTTCACTTCTTCGGTCTGCTGGTGACAGACCTCAGGAAAAAAGCAGGCTTAAAGCGGGTGCTCCACAGAGGAGGTCTGCTGACCGGAAGCATGATCATCGGTCTGGGCGTAGCTGCCTTCCTTCTGCTTTCAGTCTATGAGTTCACACCCTATTCGGCACGGAGCTCCGGCGATGCCCTGGCCGCCTATAACTACGCCACAAATTGGTCCTTGCACCCCAAGGAGATGTTGACCTTCTTCGTCCCCTCCTTCATGGGATTCGGCGGGCAGACCTACTGGGGATATATGCCTTTCACTCATTGCCCTAACTATCTGGGGATCGTGGCCCTGTTTCTGGCCGTCTGTGCCTTGATCTTTCGCCGTAGCCGGACGACCATCTTCTTCGCCGGGGCGGGATGTCTGGCCATCCTGGTTTCCTTTGGCCGCTTTTTTCCGGTTCTGTACAAACCCATGTACGCGCTGTTGCCTTTTTTCAGCAAATTTCGAGCGCCGGCCATGGTCCTGATGCTGTTGTTCTTCTGCGTGGCCGTGCTGGCCGGTTTTGGGGTCCAGGCTCTGCTGGAAATGGGCTCGGGCTCGGCCAGCCGGGAGAAAGTTAAAAGACGGCAGAAGCTCAGCAGATCACTGTTCATTTTAGCCGTGATCCTGGTGCTGGCAGGGATCATGTTTTCCATGGCCCGGGGGCCCATTTCTCAAAGTATGATGGCCGGTTACGACCATGTCGATGCTGCCCTGGGCCGCCACCAGAACATCGCTGCACAGCTGCGAGATCAACTGGATGGCCGCAGGTTTGCCATGGTCTTCGGGGACATCTGGAAGATGCTCCTCTTTCTGGCCGCCGCCAGCCTGCTGGCGGCCCTGTATCTGGGCAAGAAAGTAAACCGGCGTATCTTCGTCGGGTTGCTGGCCGTCCTGTTGCTGCTGGATTTCTTCTGGGTGGATGTGGGTCTGGTCACTTTCCAGCAGAAGAGGGGTTATGAGCAAACCTACTATCGCTCTCGAGAGGATCAGATCGTTCGTTTTCTGGAGAAGGATGATTCCCTTTTTCGGATCCTGCCTCTGGATGATCTGAGCACCAACGAGTATGCTTACTTCCAGATCAGCTCCGTGGGCGGCTATCATCCGGCCAAATTGGGTATCTATCAGGAGATCATGGAGAAGGTGGGCCTGGGTAACCCCAACCTGATAGATCTGCTGAACGTCAAATATCTTATCACCAAACGGCACATCGACCACCCCCGCTTTGAACGGGTGTTGGAGACAGTCTCGGGGGCTGTTTACCGGAACAAAAAGGTCATGCCCCGGGTCTTCATCGTCAACCAGATGGAAATCCTGGAGGATAAAGAGGAGATCCTTGCTCGTCTGAGTTCCGCGGAGTTTGATCCCCGAAAGACGGCTATATTGGAGAGCCAGCCTTCCTTCTCTCTGGATCCCGGAGGGGGCGGCACGGTGCGGGTGGTCAGCTATGGGTGCCAGGAGATCCGGCTGGAGGCCAGCGTGACCGCGGCCAGCCTCCTAGTGCTCAGCGAGATTTACTACCCCGCCGGCTGGAAAGCATACGTGAACGGCCAACGTACCCAGATATACAAAACCGATTATCTGTTGCGAGCCGTCTACCTGCCCGCGGGAGAACACCAAGTCAGCTTTCACTTTCGTCCTTGGACCTTTCCGGCGGGTCTGTGGATCAGCATTCTCTTTCTCCTGGGTATTATGGTGACATTGGCTTTCGCTTGGCGGCGGAGTCGCCGAGACCATCGTGGTTGAAGATAGGGGAGATTGCGAGGATGACCGGCAAATCGAAAAAGCCGACAATACTGGTTACCGGCTGCAATGGCCTTTTGGGTCAGAAGGTGGTGGCCTTGATCCGGTCACAATACCGGACGGTGGGTACCGATTTGCAGGATGAGTCCTTGGGTTCGGTTGATGAATATCTGACCATGGATATCAGCAAGCGGGAGGCAGTGCTGGATGCCGTGGAGAGGATCTCGCCCGTGGCTATCGTCAACACGGCTGCCCTGACCAATGTGGATGCCTGTGAGAAAGACAGGGATCTGGCCTGGGCGGTGAATGTGGACGGCGTGAGGTTTCTTCTGCAGGCATGCCAGAGAATAAGCAGCAGCCTGATTCAGATCTCCTCAGACTATGTTTTTGACGGCGAGGATGGTCCCTATGGCGAGGATGCCGCTGCCAACCCCCTGGGCTTTTACGGGCTGACCAAGCTGGAGAGTGAGCGGATTCTGGCGGGGAGCCGTTCGCCCTGGGCCGTGGTGAGAACCAATGTGCTCTATGGTTGGGCCCGGAGCGTGCGGTCCAACTTCGTCCTTTGGGTGCGCGCTCAGCTGGCAGCGGGGAAATATATCCGCACGGCCATCGACCAGTAGGGCAACCCCACGCTGGCCGAGAACCTGGCCCAGGGCATTCTGGCTTTGCTCAGGGGAGGCCAGCAGGGGATATTTCACATCGCCGGCGCGGACTACGTGAGCCGGTGGATATTTGCTCTGATGATCGCCAGGGTATTTGGTCTAGACCAAAAGCTGATCGCTCCGGTGCTCTCGGCCCATCTCTCCCAGCGGGCGCCGCGGCCCCATTGGGGTGGGTTGAGAATCGATCGGGCCGCCCGGGAGCTGGGCATCTCAATTCTCGGCGTTCAAGCCGGGCTGAATGCTATTAAGGAACAGATTCCCCTCAAGGGAATGGAGGTGCGGTGAAATCACTGATAATTATTCCCACATACAAAGAGAAGGAGAATATCGAACGCCTTGTCCGGACGCTGTTTGATCTGGGTCAGGAGATCGAGGTCCTGATCGTAGATGATAACTCCCCGGATGGAACCGGCGACATAGCGGACCGGCTGGCAGCCAAAGATGGCCGCATTCATGTGTTGCACCGGCCAGGCAAGCTGGGTTTGGGATCAGCCTATATTCAGGGTTTCAAATTTGCCCTGGATCACGGCTACGATCTGATCTTCGAAATGGACGCTGATTTTTCTCACGATCCCAGCTACATCCCGCATTTTCTGGATAAGATCAGGGAGTACGACCTGGTCTTGGGATCTCGTTACGTGCAGGGGGTCAATGTCATCAACTGGCCCATGTCCCGGCTGTTGCTGAGCTATTTTGCCAATATCTATACCAGGATTATCACCGGCCTGCCCATTAAGGATGCCACCGGCGGATTTAAATGCTATCGTCGTAGCGTGTTAGAGGCAATCGATCTGGATAATGTGAAGTCGGATGGCTACTCTTTTCAGATCGAGATGACCTTTAAATGCTGGAAGAAGGGTTTCCGGGTCAGCGAGATGCCGATCATTTTTTACGAGCGTCAGAGGGGACATTCCAAGATGTCCAAGAAGATCGTGCGCGAGGCGGTAGTGATGGTGTGGCGCCTGAGGCTGCTGAGCCTGTTGGGGAGAATCTGAACGATGGGTTTCGCGGAGCAAAACGGGAGTGCGCTGAGCCGGGCGGAGGTTACCAGGGACGTTTCGGTGATCGTCGTCAACTACAACGTGCGGGATTTACTGGAGCAGTGCCTGCACTCTATCCACAAGGCCTGCGAGCACCTAGATGCCGAGGTGCTGGTGGTGGACAATGCCTCCCGGGACTCCAGCTCGCAGATGGTTAAGGGCAAGTTCCCCTGGGTTCAGCTGATCCAGAACCAGGTCAATGTCGGTTTCTCCAGGGCCAATAATCAGGCTCTGGAGAGGGCCCGGGGACGGTACTTTTTACTGATTAACCCGGATACCCTGGCCCGGGAGGACACCGTGCAGACCATGATGGACTTCATGGATGCCCACCCGCAGACCGGGGCCGCGGGCTGTAAAATTCTCAATCCGGATGGCACACTGCAGCTGTCCTGTCGGCGCAGTTTTCCCACGCCCTGGGTGGCTCTCTCCAAGATCTTAGGTTTAGGGCGGATTTTCCCCCGCAGCCGGGTTTTCGGCAAGTACAACCTCACCTACTTGAACCCCGATCAAACGGCGGAGGTGGATGCTCTCTCCGGTTCCTTTATGTTCCTGCGTCGGGAGACCCTGAAAGAGATAGGGCTATTGGACGAGCGGTACTTTATGTATGGGGAGGATCTGGACCTGTGCTATCGCATCAGGAAGGCCGGCTGGAAGATCTATTATGTGCCCGACACGCAGATTATTCACTACAAGGGCCAGAGCACTGAGTCCAGCGTCAGCACCGTTCTTGATTTCTACCGGGCCATGTATATCTTCGTCAGAAAGCATCTCCGTCGTAGATATTTTTTCTTTCTGCACTGGTTTCTCACCCTGGGCATCGCCATAAGGGCTGGTATCTCATTCGTGGGCAGAGTGATTCGGCGGACCTTCCCCGTTTTTCTGGACCTGCTTCTGGTGAATATAGCTCTGCTGGCGGCCATCGTTTTTCGCTTTAATGGCCTCATCCCGTTGCCTCCCTTCGGCAACTACATCTCCTATCTGATCATCCACGGTGTCTGCACCCTGATCTGGCTGGGTAGTTTCTGGGCTCTGGGGCTGTACGACCGCCGGCGATACTCTACTGTACAGGCTTTTTGGGCTGTGACACTGGGGTTTTTGCTCATCTCCACGCTCACCTATTTCAAACAGGAGTATGCCTTTTCCCGCATCGCCATCTTAACCACCTATCTGTTGAATCTGGTCCTGATTTCAGGATGGCGTTTGCTGTTTCGACTGATGGCCAAGACGCCCGTGGGACGGGCTCTGCCTTTTAAACGGGCCCTTATCGTGGGGGCTAATGAGGCCGGCAGGGCAATTATGGTCCGGTTGAGGGGTCGACTGGATCTCGGCTCTCGAGTGGTGGGTTTCGTGAGCAGCGGAGCTGCCCAGCAGCTGGAGTCTGTGGATGGTCTGCCGGTCCTGGGGCGGGTCGATGATCTGCCCCGGATTGTGGAGCAGGAGAAGATCGAGGAGGTCATCGTTACCACCACCTCCAGCTCCTACGCCTCTATCTTGGAGATGATGGCCAGCTGTGCGCCATCGCGGGTTGATTTCAAGCTGGTTCCCAGTCCTTATGAGGTGATGATCGGTGGGGCTCAGATCGATCGCATCGATGATATTCCCATGGTGGAAATACGCTACAGGCCCCTGCTGGGTTGGAACCGGGTTGTAAAAAGGACCACCGATCTGATCGTTTCCGCCACTTTATTGATGGTCGCCTTGCCCCTGGTCATTGCCTGGGAGATACTGCGCAAGTGCCGGCCGGATAGATATCGCACCGTTCGCCGCACTGTCAGCGGCAGGGAAAACCGGTCGATTGTTCTGGCAACGCACCAGATTGTGGTTCCAGACCCGGCTAAGTCCGACCGGCTCAGACTGTTGCACTATCGGTGGGCTCTGGACAAGATGCCCTTCCTGGGGGCCGTTTTCCGAGGCGGTCTCAGCCTGGTGGGTCCGGAGCCTTTGGAGATGGGCAGGGCGAAGAATACTATCCTCAAGCCCGGATTGACCGGTTTCGTTCAGATCCATGTTAAGGAAGGTCTTGCTCCGGAAGAGAAAGAGGAGTATGAGATCTTTTATCTGCGCCACCAATCCCTGATGTTGGATGCTCAGATATTGCTACAAGCGTTCTGGGGTTTGATCAGGGGTGCCGGGGGCCTGCGGACATCGTCGGCGTTGGCAGCAGGGTCTCTGCGGCCGAAGGCAAAGTCTCATCTTTCAATTGACGACGAAAGGGTGGAGAATGAACGAGTTCGTTCTCGATTTTGAGCGTCCCCTCATAGAGCTGGAAAAGAAGATCCAGGACATGAAGGATTTCAGCTCCGGCGAGGACATCGAGCTGTCCCATGAGATCAAGCGGCTGGAGAAGCGCGCCGATAAGCTGCGCGCTGAGATCTTCGCCAACCTGACGCCCTGGCAGAGGGTTCAGCTGGCCAGGCACCCCAAGAGGCCTTATACACTGGATTATATCCAGCTGATCATGGAGGAGTTTGTGGAGCTTCACGGCGACAGGTGCTTCTCCGATGACAGAGCCATCGTCGCCGGACTGGCCAGGCTTGCCGGCCGACCGGTGGTGGTGGTGGGCCATCAGAAGGGTCGAGACACAAAGGAGAACCTGCGACGCAACTTCGGCATGGCCCATCCCGAGGGATATCGCAAGGCCCTCAGGCTTTTCCGTCTGGCCGCCAAATTTCATCGTCCGGTGATTATCTTTATCGATACCATGGGCGCTTACCCGGGCATCGGGGCCGAGGAGAGGGGGCAGGCGGAGGCCATTGCCACAAATTTGAAGGTTATGTCCCATCTGCCTGTTCCCATTATCATCTCCATCATCGGTGAGGGTGCCAGCGGTGGAGCTCTGGGCATTGGGGTTGGGGATCGGGTCCTGATGCTGGAGAACGCCTGGTATTCGGTGATCTCGCCGGAGGGCTGTGCGGCCATTCTGTGGCGGGATCGGGCCAAGGCGCCGCAGGCGGCCGAGGCGCTGAAGCTGACCGCTGAGGATCTGATGAAGCTGGGCATCATCGATGCCATCGTGCCGGAGCCGCTGGGCGGTGCCCACCGGGATTTTAAGGCTGTGGCCCAGGCCCTGAAGGGCAAAATCTTAGAGTCGCTGGAGGAGATCTCCAGTATCCCTCCAGAGCGACTGGTTGCCCAGCGCATAAATAAGTTCGCCCGCATGGGCAGTATCGTCGAATAGGTTTTTGAGAAAGGAGAGTGAAGATGATTGACCAGGAGTTGCTGGATATTTTGGCCGGTCCCCTTTGCCGGGGAAGTCTGGAGTATGATCAGAAAAATGAGAAGCTGATCTGCCACGCTTGCAAGCTGAGATTCCGCATCGAGGATGACATTCCCGTGATGCTGGTGGATGAAGCGGAGAAATTCGCCGAGTAAAAGGAGAAGCGATGTCCCGGTTGACATTCTGGACGGAGAGGTCCCGGCGGCTTATCGTGCTCTCCTGCGCCGTGATCATCTCCACGGTGTTGCTTTCCATAGGGCATAGCCAGAAGGCATTTGTGGTCAGAGCTCTGACCATCAGCATTTTAGCTCCGGTGCAAAAGGGCATCTCCCTGGCCAGCCGGTTCTGGGACGTCTATTTTCAAAATCGCTCTCTGCGGCAGTTGAATACAGAGCTTTCCCTGGAAAACCAGATGCTCCGGGAGGCCCAGCTGGAAAACCTTCGCCTGCGGCAACTGCTCTCCTTCCGCGAACGCCAGAAGCTGACCTCCATCTTATTGGCCGAGGTGATTGCCAGGGAGCCGGCCCGGCAGATGAACTCCATTCTCATCGGCAGTGGCTCTCATTTGGGGGTGAAGCAGAACATGTCCGTGGTCACCTCTCAAGGGTTGGTGGGCCGAGTTGTGGAGGTCTATCCCAGCACCGCCATCGTCCAGGTTCTGCTGGATCGCAACTGCCCGGTCAGCGCCATGGTTCAAAGGAGCCGCGTCTCAGGGATTCTGGCCTATGAGGGAGGCACTTCCTTTCGCCTGAAGAATGTCCCCTGGCGTATGGATGTGGTGGCCGGTGACATGGTCATCTCCTCCGGTCTGGGGGGCGTATTTCCCAAGGGGTTGCAGTTGGGCAGGGTGGGCCAGGTTTTCTCCAATGAGCGGGAGCTGTTTAAGGAGATCGTGGTGGAGCCCTCGGTGGATTTCAACAGCCTGGAGGAGGTTTTCGTTATCCTGAACACTCCCCAGGACACGGAGGAAGGGGAAGAATGAGGGTTCTGCGCTATATCCTGTTGGCCGCATTGGCCTTGATTCTGCAGAGTACTCTGCTGAAGCTGGTGTCCGTCGGGCAGATCCAGCCCGACCTGGTTCTGCTGGTTCTTTTCTACGTGGCTTTGTCGGAGGGATCTTACGGCGCGACCATAGCCGGATTCTGCAGCGGCCTGGTTCAGGATGTCTATGACCCCCAGACCCTGGGCCTCAACGCTCTCTGTAAATCCCTGATCGGCTTTGGGCTTGGATACTGTCAGCGAGGTGTCTTTGTGGATAGCCTGGTCGCCCGCAGCCTGATATTGTTCGCCGCCGTCTTGATCCATGATATTCTGTATTTTCTGATATCCTCCTGGCCCGAGGTGGGCCGGGGCTTTGGCCTGGTGGTCAGATTTGGTCTTCCCACAGCCCTGTATACGGCTCTTCTGGGTTACGTGGTCTTCTACCTGATCCGCAGAGAAAAGCGGATCCAACCTCTTCAGGAATCGCCATGATCTCCGGCCGTCCTCTCAGCAAGCGAGGCGAGCTTATTCCCGCTATAGTGGTGATCGTTCTGTTTTCCGTGCTGGCCATTCGCCTGTTTGACCTTCAGGTGGTGCGCGCCAGCACCTACCGGCGGCTTTCCGAGGAGAACAGAATCCGGTTGATCCCGGTGGATGCTCCCCGGGGGCACATTCTGGATCGCCATGGAGAGGTGCTGGTCTGCAATCGTCCATCTTACGTGGTCTCCATTCTGCCCTTCATGCTGAAAGAGATGGAGCGGACCATCCAGAGATTGAGCCGGATTTTGAACGTAGACCCCCAGGAAATCATAGAAAAGGTAAGTCAGAGAAGATGGAATAGATTTGCGCCCGTAAAGATCAAAAGGGACATAGATTTTAAAACTCTGGCCATTATCCAGGAGCATAAGCTGGATCTCCCGGGGGTCATCTACCAGGTGGAACCCCGGCGGGAGTATCTGCAAGGGCAGCTGGCCGCCCACCTGTTGGGCACCGTGGGGGAGATCTCTCCCCGGGAGCTGGGGGTCTACAGGGGCCACAGATACCGCCATGGGTCTCTCATCGGCAAGGCAGGGCTGGAGAAACAATACGAGCCATTTTTGCGGGGTGAAGATGGCATGCAGTATGTGGAGGTCAGCGCCGTTGGCCGGGAGATCGGGCCCCTGGCCGATCGTCCTCCTGCAGAGGTCAAGCCGGGAAGCGATCTGATCCTGACCATAGATCTGGCCCTGCAGAGGGTTGCCGAGGAGGCTCTGTCGGACACGGTCTGCGGAGCTGTGGTGGCCATAGACCCGACCAGCGGAGAGGTCCTGGCCATGGTGAGCCGCCCCACCTTTGATCCAAATCTCTTCAGCACCGTGGTGCCGGAGAGCACCTGGCGTCAGCTGAACGAGGATCCGGGCCATCCGCTGTTGAACCGGGCTATCCAGTGCTCCTACCCTCCGGCATCGACCATGAAGCTGGTCACGGCTGGCGCCGGCCTGGAGTACAAGGTGATCGGTCAGTACACCCGTTTTGCGCCATGCAGCGGAGCCTATAAGTACGGAAACCGCTGGTTTCGATGCTGGCGGCCGGAGGGCCATGGATCCCTGGCCCTGGTTGGTGCAGTGGCCCAGTCATGCGATGTCTATTTCTATCAGCTGGGCTTGAAAATAGGACTGGAGCGCTGGAGCGAGTTCGCCGCAGATTGTGGTTTCGGGGTTCCGCTTGGTCTGGATTTGCCCAACGAGACCGGCGGGCTTATCCCTGATCGGGCTTTTTACGATCGCCGGTATGGCAAGAGGAAATGGAGCCCCGGGGTTCTGCTAAACCTGTCCATCGGCCAGGGCGAGAACCTGGTGACGCCCCTGCAAATGGCCTGTTTCACTGCCGCCATAGCTAACGGGGGGATCATCTACCGGCCTTTCCTGGTCAGGGAAATTCGCAGCGTGGCGGGGAAATCGCTGCCCAGAGATCCGCAGATAGTGGGTCATCTACCCCTTTCTGCCGATAATTTGAAGATTATCAAAAGGTCTATGCGGGCGGTGGTTGGCGACATCAAGGGCACCGGCAGGCAGGCCGCGATCGAGGGCGTGGTGGTAGCCGGCAAGACGGGGACGGCTCAGAACCCTCACGGTGAGGATCACGCCTGGTTCATCGGATTTGCTCCTCTGGACGATCCCCGGATAGCCGTCGCTGTTTTGGTGGAGCAAGGAGGTCACGGGGGTTCCGTGGCAGCGCCCATAGCCGGCAAGGTGATGGAAGCCTATTTGAAAAGAGGTGACCTGTAGTGTTCAGCGGCGCCAGCAGAAATGCCGATCTGCTCCTGGTGGTCGTGGTGGTTCTCCTCTGTGGTGTAGGGGTGCTGACCATCTTCAGCACTCTCCAGGGAAGCGAGGTCTCCATGGCCCGGAACCTGCATCTAAAACAGCTTTTCTGGTTTGGCCTGGGATTTTTGGCCATGGTCCTGGTGGCGGTCATTCCCTACAAGTTTTACTACGCTTTGTGCCCTATCATCTACGTTATCTCTCTTCTTTCCCTGGTCGCGCTCTTTTGGTTCGGCAGCGGGCATGGCGGAGCGAATCGGTGGTTCAATTTAGGATCGTTTTACTTTCAACCGGCGGAGCTGGTCAAGGTGACCACCATCTTCGTCCTGGCCCGATATCTATCCGGCCGCAAGGTCGCCGCCGGGGGCATCAAACCGTTTCTTCCCGCCCTTCTGTTGGTGGGTCTTCCTTTTATCCTGATCATCAAGCAGCCCGATCTGGGGACATCTATGGTTTTTATAGCCATCCTGGTGGCCATGCTGTACCATGCCGGGATGAAACCAGCCAACCTGTTTTTGCTTCTCTCCCCGGCCATCAGCCTGGTCTGTGCCTTTCACCTGATCTCCTGGATGATTTTCATCCTGGTGGTTTTGCTGATGCTCTTTCTGTCCCGGCCCAGGTTCTTGACCACAGCGGCCATTTTTCTGATCAACTTCGCCGTGGGCATCATTACCCCCATTCTGTGGAGAGGACTGCACGAGTATCAGCAGAAGAGGATTCTGGTCTTCCTCGATCAGGGGCGCGACCCTCTGGGGGCTGGCTACCAGGTGATCCAGTCCAAGGTGGCTTTGGGTTCGGGTGGATTTTTAGGCAAGGGCTTTCTTCACGGTACTCAGACGAAGCTGGCCTTTCTGCCGGCCCAGCATACCGATTTTATCTTCTCCTCTTTTGGGGAGCAGTTTGGTTTTTTGGGTAGCATGGTCCTTCTGCTCCTTTTTCTGATCCTGATTCTTCGGGGAGTGAAGATCGCCCAGATGGCCAGAAACAAGTTCGCCGGATTGGTGGCCCAGGGGGTCACCGCCGTCATTTTTTTCCACGTTTTCGTCAACGTGGGAGTTTCCCTGGGAATTATGCCGGTCACCGGATTACCCCTTCCGTTCATGAGCTACGGCGGCTCCTCCCTGATCACCAATATGATCCTGGTGGGCCTGTTGCTGAATGTCCGTTTTCGGTGGCAGGAATACTGATCGGCCGGAGGTACCCATGCACCCGATTTTATTTACAATCGGCCCCTTCGCCCTGCGCTCTTACGGCCTGATGCTGGCCCTCTCCTTTTTCCTGGGCCTTCTTTTGGCCGGCAGGAGGTTGAAGAGAATGGGTGGGGATCAGGCCAAGATGATCGACCTGGCCGTAGTGATCATCCTGGCCTCGGTCATCGGTTCCCGTCTTTTCTACGTGGTCTTTCACTGGAACGAGTTTTCCGGGCATTTCCTGGACATAATCAATCCCTTTAACAATCCCCAGGGGATTGGTATCGCCGGCCTGTCCATGGATGGGGGGGTATTTCTGGCCATTTTGTGTGGTCTGCTTTTCCTGCGGCTGAGGAGACAGCCCATATTGCTGACCCTGGATGCTCTGGCTCCTTCCTTTGCCCTGGGCATTTTCCTGACACGCATCGGATGTTTTTTAAACGGCTGTTGTTTCGGAAAACCCTGCTGGGGGTGCCTGGGCGTGATTTTCCCGGCAGACTGCCCGGCGGGATGGATCTATCCGCAAACCCCGCTCCATCCGGCGCAACTGTACAACTCCTTGGGGGGATTGATCATGCTTGGTCTGTTGCTTTGGTTGGAGAGACATAGAACCTTCTCCGGATTTACCTTTTTCTTGGCCCTGATCTTTTATGGCCTGTTACGTTTGGTCGTGGATTTTTTCCGTTACTTCCAGGAGAGCGAGATTCTGTTTCGTCCGGGGGGTGTGCCCATCACCGGCAATCAGGCGATCAGCCTGGCGGCCATGGTTCTGGCTCTGATTCTGTTTCTCTGGTTTCGCGGCCACAGGTCCTTTTCCAGAGGGCACGGATCGACCTGACCGGGAACTGGTGGTTCCATCTTCCGTTTTCTCCTCTTTGCCTTGACAACATGGGTGGCGGGATGGAAAGTTTGTCCGCTTCGCTAAAAGGGCTGCTCAGTGACCTGCTGGATTTTATCTATCCACCTCACTGCGGAGTCTGTGGCCGGGGGCTGATCGGGGAGCAGAGGGTCGTCTGCGACGCCTGCTGGCAGGACCTGGGGGTCATCGCCGAGCCCTTCTGCCAGAAGTGCGGCATTCCCCTGTCCAGCCCGGATCTTCTCTGCGCGACATGTAAGGCGCGCCGCCACCTCTTCTCCTTTGCCCGTTCACACGGCCTCTTCGATGAGACCTTCCAGAAGATCGTCCATCTGTTCAAATATCGCCGAATGCGCAGCCTGGCCCGGCCTCTGGCCGATCTTATGGCCGGGACCATGAGAGCAGATCCGCGTTTCGCCGGCATGCAGGCCCTGGTCCCTGTGCCCCTGCACCCGGCCAGGTGTCGCGCCCGCGGCTATAACCAGAGCGATCTGTTGGCCAGGGAGCTTTCCCGGGCCATTCAGCTACCCCTTCTCGAGCGAGCCCTGGTCCGCACGGTCAATACCCAATCTCAATCGAAGTTGAGCCTGAGCGAGCGGGCGATGAACGTGCGCAGTGCCTTTCAAGTCAAGGATCCCCATCAGGTGCGGGACAAGCGGATCGTGGTGGTGGATGATGTGCTGACCACGGGTTCCACGGTCGATGCCTGTGCCGCCGCCCTTGTAGAGGAGGGAGCCGGAGAAGTTTGTGTGCTCACCCTGGCTCGGGCGGTGGAACCGGGAAAGGCCGAGACTTGAGAAAAAAACCGATCCTGGATCCTGGGTCCTGGATGAAAAGATAGAACCGATCCTTGATCCTCGATAAAGGCTAAAACAATTCAAAGGCCGAGACTCTGGGGCAATGAAAAGACCGATCCTGGATCCTCGTGAAAAGAAAAAATCAAAGGAAGTTGCACGAATGTCATATCAAAGCTACAGAGACCTGAAAATCTATCAACTTGCTCACAAATTGGCGGTAGAAATCCATGAAATGTCACTGACCTTGCTCAAGTTTGAGATGTATGAGGAAGGTGCTCAAATACGGAGGTCGAGCAAATCCGTAAAGACCAATATTGTCGAAGGATATGGTCGTAGGAGATATAAGGCGGATTTTATCAAGTTTCTCACCTATGCTTTAGCTTCATGTGATGAAACAAGGGATCATCTTGACACACTTCATGACACAAAATCTCTGAAAGATAGGGAGCTTTATGAATATTTCTGCAATAACTACGACATCTTGGGCAGAAAAATCAGAACGTTTATGAAATCGGTGGAATCAGGTCACAAACCTGTTAAGTCAGTATAGTCTTTAACGAGGATCCAGGATCAAGGATCAAGGATCGGGAGGGGGAGATCGGGGAACGGGGATCCAGTATCCAGAACGGAGCGTGATACAAAATGAAAAGGCTGCCCGTAGGCAAATTGAGCTCGACCTATCTGGCTGAGCTGCTGGGCGAGCACTGTCCGGCCCACGATGGGGTGGTTATCGGTCCCGGCATCGGTGAAGACGCCGCCGTCGTTGAGCTGGGCGCAGCCTATCTGGTGGCGGCCACCGATCCGATCACCTTCGCGGCCGAGGACATAGGCCACTATGCCGTGCAGGTTAACGCCAACGATCTGGCCTGCATGGGCGCCGTGCCCCGCTGGTTTCTGGCCACATTACTCCTTCCTGAGAAACAGACCACCAGGGCGCTTGTCCAGGATCTCTTCGCTCAGCTCTCCCGGGCCTGCCGGCAGATGAACGTCTCCCTGATCGGGGGGCACACCGAGATCACCGCCGGCCTCCAGCGGCCCATCGTGGTGGGCACCATGTTAGGGCAGGTGGACAAGGATCGGCTGGTGACCTCCTCCGCTGCCCGGGTGGGCGATGCCATCATCCTGACCAAGGGAATCGCCGTGGAGGCGACGGCGCTCATTGCCCGGGAAAAGGAGGATGAGCTTAAAACGAAGTATGGCAGCGACTTTTTAGAAAGATGTAAGAGGTTCCTTTATGATCCGGGCATCGGTGTGCTCAGGGAAGCTCTGGCAGCCGCAGATGTTTGCCAGGTACATGCCATGCACGATTCCACCGAGGGGGGCCTGGCCACGGGTCTGTGGGAGCTGGCCCAGGCATCGGGGAAGGGGCTGCGCGTGAGCCGGGAGGCCATCAGCATTCTGCCGGAGACGATCTGTCTGTGCCGGGAGTATGGGCTCGACCCGCTGGGGGTCATCGCCTCCGGTTCATTGTTGATCGCCGTCGGCCAGGATGATTCGCAGAAAGTTCTGCACGCCCTGGAGAAAGAGGGGATCTGCGCAGCGGTCATCGCCCGGGTCGATGGGACAGAAGCGGTGTGCTGGGAAGACGGTTCCCCTGTGCCCCAATTTGAGCGGGATGAGCTGACCCGGCTGTTCGAGGCTGACTGAAGTGATGTTCTATGGGAGGGGGATGTTTCCCCCTCGCTGCAACCGGCGTGCTGCTTCGCAGCACCGGGGCGCTATCGGCAGCTATGCTGCCGATGCCGTTTTCCTTCACGTCAACCGGCCGCGCCCCTCGCCGTTTTCCGCTACCCCCTCTGCGTTGGGATGAGAGTTTGGTGCTGATGAAGAGGATGGCGGATATAGATACTGAAACTCGAAATTCGTTACGTCTGTCGAAATGCGTTGGTCGTCGATCGTCGTAGTAATTCAGTGATCTTTCCTCGATCCACGATTCCCGGTAATCCGATCCACGTAACGCATATCGGGGCCGACAAACGACAACCGGAAGTCGGTTGGCGGTGGTGATCGACCACGTCCGGCATTTCCAATCGGACGGGCACGGCACGCCGTGCCCCTACAAAGAATTCGTCGTTGCCAGGAGCGCAGTGAGCCGGAGGCTCGCAAAGACGGTAAAAAGACCGAGACTCGAGACTCGGGTACCGGGAAAAGAAAAAGC
>CBDUWG010000001.1:0-20346 GCA_965370845.1 uncultured bacterium | reverse complement strand
GCACTTTAAATTTTAACACAACCGGCCTAAGTTGTCAACAGTAAATTTGCCATCTAGAGAAACTTTTTTTCTACTCCTCCTCACCCTGTAATTCCTCGGCTTTCTTAAAAGCCTCCTCGCCCTCGGTCTTCATGCCCTTTTTGATGTATATGATCCCCAACTGGTACCAGGCGGTACTATTGCAAGGCTCTAGCTCGATAACCTGCTCCAAACTTGGCTGAGCTCCATCGAGATCGTCCAGGGCCACCTGAGCAATGGCCAGATTAAACCAGCCGTCTATATCCTCTGGGTCCAGCTCCGTCACCTTCTGGAACAGGGGAGCCGCTTTCTCAAAATCCCTGATCTGTTGGGCATAGAGAACACCCAGGTTGTAGAAAAAGTCCTTGTCCTCGGGATAAACCTCCATGGCCTGCTGATACACGGCAATGGCCTGGTCCAGGATAGACTTAATCTCCTCTTCGGCCGGCGCCGAATCCTCCCCGCTGTCGGCAGCCACAAGATCGGCTCGCCGGGCCCGGGCCAGGCTTTCCAGCGAACGAGCCCGCAGCGACAGGGCGGTCTTGTTCTCCGGCTCCAGCTCCAGGGCATCCCCAAAAAGGTCGGCTGCTCTCTGAGATTCTTCCCTATTAAGAAAGATCACACCGGATTGGATCTTGGCAGACACGTTTTCAGGCTGAAGTTTGAGGACTTTTTCGTAGGCCTCCAGCGCCTGGTCAAGGCTGTCCATATTCGTGTAGGCATAGCCTAAATTGTTGAAGGCATCCGCCTGCCGAGCATCTATCACAGTGGCCGTTTTGAACTCCAACACCCCCTTGGCAAAATTCTCCTCCTTCACAGCCTGAACCCCACGATTGAAGGCCATGCCCCATTTTTCCTGACGGATATCCTCGATGTTCGTCTTCCACTTCGCACTTATCTCCAGAGATTTCTCAAACTCCCTCACCATGGCCTCGTACATTCCCTTTTCCCCGTAGGCTCTTCCCAACAAGAAGCGCGCCTCAGCGTTCCGGGGCTCCCGTTGTACCGCTAACTCCAACTGTTCTTGAGCGTTGTCCCACTCCTGCTGCTGAATATAGACCTTGGCTCCGGTTAAAGCCGGGTCCTGGCAGCCAGCCCACAGGGCAACGCCGGCCAACAGGATCAAAGAAAAAACCAATCTGGATCTCCTCATTTTCTCCCCTCCTGAAGAAAAAAAACAAGGGCCCTCTGCTCACAAGTCTTACCAGCGGAAACGGACGGAGTACTTTAAAACCGTCTCACCGTCTCCGGGCACGAGCAGGGGAAACTCAACGGTTCGCGAATCTTTCTTGCGGTAGTCATGGGTGGATGAGATGATCTTCCAATCACCCCATAACCCTTCCACGGCCACCACCTCCACAGTCTCCTCCTTGTGATTACGCAATTTCAGCTCATACGTCTCCTCCCGAGAACGGTCGGTGATCTTCCTGTACTCCAGCTGCTTTCTCTCTCCTACTATGTCGAAGGCGTTGCCCAAAAAGACCCGCACCTTCTCGTCTTTAGGAGTGTGATCGATGAGGTCCTCGCCGACGAACTGAAGGCTCTGATCATCATCCTTTTTGTAAACGCGCAGTTTGCCCTGGGGCAACGGTATGCCCAACCCATTTTGTTTGTTGTTCTTGAATTCCAAATTGATCCGCACCTTACTCCCGTCCTGAACCCCATTATAGGTGAGAATCTTCTTGACCTGCACATCTGCATTGGGAAACAGCGTGAGCTGCTTTATCTGATTGTCTTTGACCGTGGCCGGCCGGTTCAGGGTGTACATGTGGTACTCGAAAAAGGCCTTCTCCTCAAACTGGGGTACGCCCTTGCCGGCGACATCCATCGCCAAAGCTCTCCCTTCGGGAAATCTGGGAGCAGCCCTCACCCGGTGAACCTCTCCAGCCACCAGCTTCAATTTGGCATCGCGATAGGTCGCTCCCGATCGGTTATCCAGGGAGACCCACCCACCCAACTCCAACCTGGTGTCGTCTTCATTGATCGCTGCCACGTACTCGGCGTGCCAGTTGACCCCATCGGTGAGATAGCTCACCTCGGTATCGTGCTTGCCGGACCGCTGGCTATCCAGCAGCCATACCAATGTGGGACGGGTGATCAGACCCTCGGGCAGTTGCGGAAATTCCAAAACCTGAACCTCCTTGGCCTTGATAATTTTGATCTGGCCAGAGGTATCCTGGATAATCAGATCATCGGCGGCGCTGAGCAGAGTCCCCTCATAAAACCGTTCCTCTTTGGCCAGAAGTCTGATCTGCCTGTCCACGTATTTCTGGAGGAGCCTGCCAGAGCTGACCAGATCGTACTCGTAGTTCTGTTCCAAAATAAGCACCTGATCAGGTGCGGTCAGAGATTTGAAGCGCACAGAGGTGGGGTCAATCCTGGCGGCCACATCCTTGAACCAAACCGTTTCCGTACCTTTGGAGAGCTCGATGCTGCGCACCTCCCGAACCAGGGCAAAGTCCTGGTTGTAAACGGTCAGGGCCACCTCATCGGCCCAGGCCAACCCTATGGACAAAATAAGGGTCAGGCCACCGAGGACCAGCACGAGTCCCTTCACATCAACCTCCTCATATTTCACAAAAGTGAGCGGACGAGCCTTGAAAGACAGACCAAAAAAGGGGGATTACTGGGCGATGAGCTTGAGGTTCTCCTGCAATTTCGCCAGCCTCTGATCCAGCTCCTCGCCCTTGGCCCGCTCCCGGCTCACCACCTCCCGGGGCGCCCTTCTCAGAAAATCTTCATTACTCAGTTTTTTGCTTATCCCAGCCAACAAACCGGAGATGCGCCCGATCTCCTTTTCCAGGCGCTGCCGCTCGGTATCCAGGTCGATCAACCCCTCCAGGGGCACGAAGACCTCCACACCCTTCACCACAACCGTGGCCGTGGCCTTGGGCCTTTCCACCTCTCTGTCCACCACCAATTCCTCGATCTTGGCCAGGTCTAGAAGATAATGGCGGTTGGCCTTTAAGCGCTCCAGAACCCTTTTATCCTCGACTTTCAAAAGCACCCGAGCCCGACGGGAAGGCGGAATACCCATCTCGGCCCGGATGTTGCGCACCGCCCCAATTACATCTTGCAGATAACCAACCTCCTCTTCTGCCTGCGCATCCAGCCTGGCTCGATCGTACCGGGGCCAGCTGGCCGCCATCAGGCTCTGCCCCTCATGAGGCAGGTGCTGCCAGATCTCCTCACTAATAAACGGCATAAAGGGGTGCAACAGCCTCAAGGCCCCATCTAAAACAGCCGTGGTGACCCACAGCGCCGCCTCCCTGTCCGCTTTGTCCTCTGATTGGTACAATCGGGGCTTGACCCACTCTAAATACCAGTCGCAGTATGCATGCCAGAAAAAGTCGTATATCTGATGCGCTGCCTCGTTAAGACGATACTTCTCCAGGGATCTGGTCACTCCACTCACGGTTCTCTGAAAGGTGCTGATGATCCAGCGATCTACCAGGGTAAGCTGGATTTTCTCCGGGTCTACCTGGCTCTGATCGAAGTCCTTCAGGTTCATCTGAACCAGCCGCGATGCATTCCAGATTTTGTTGGAGAAATTCCGTCCGATAATCAGCTTATCCTCGGAAAAGTAGGCATCTTGCCCCTCAGCGGTGATCAGGATCATGCTCAGCCTAAGAGCATCGGCCCCGTATTCCTCGATGATCTTCGTGGGATCCGGGGAATTGCCCAGAGACTTGCTCATCCAGCGTCCCTGCTCGTCCTTGACCATCCCGTTGATGTACACATGGGGGAAAGGAATTTCTCCCATGAACTCCATGCCCGCCATGACCATACGAGCCACCCAGAAAAATATGATGTCCGGCCCGGTGACCAAAACATCGGTAGGATAAAAAACCTTCAGCTCGGGGATCTCTTCCGGCCATCCCAGCGTGGAAAAGGGCCATAGCCATGAAGAGAACCAAGTGTCCAGGACATCCTCTTCCTGCCGGAGCTTGCTACTCTCACACTTGGGGCACCTGGCCGGCTCTTCTTTGGCGGCGATAACCTCTGCACACTCCTCACAGTGCCAGATGGGAATCCGATGTCCCCACCAAATCTGGCGGGATATACACCAATCGCGAATATTCTCGATCCAATTCAGGTAAACCTTGGTCCAGCGGCTGGGATAGAACTTTATCTTGCCCTCCTGCACAACCCTTTTGGCCTGTTCGGCCAGCGGCTTCATCTTCACAAACCACTGATCGGAGAGATAGGGCTCGATGGCCGTGTGACAGCGGTAGCAATGACCCAGCGCATGCTGGTGGGACTCGACCTTGACCAGGAGATCTCGCTCCTTGAGATCGGCCAGAAGCCGCTCCCGACACTCGAACCGATCCATCCCCTGGTAATCCCCCGCGTTCTCGTTCATGGTGGCATCCGGGTTCATGACGTTGATCGATTCCAGACCGTGCCGCTGACCCATCTCAAAATCGTTTGGGTCATGGGCAGGCGTCACCTTGACGATGCCGGTCCCGAACTCGGGGTCAACGAAGTGGTCGGCGATGACCGGTATCTCCCGATTAAGGATGGGTAAAATGATTTTTTGCTTCTGTAGCTCCAGATACCGCTTATCCTTGGGACTAACGGCCACGGCGGTGTCACCCAGCATCGTCTCCGGACGGGTAGTGGCAACGGTGATGAAATCCCTGCTGTCCTTGATAGGATATTTGATGTACCAGAGGTTCCCACCCAGCTCCTGGTGTTCCACCTCTTCATCAGACAGGGCCGTACGGCAGCGCGGACACCAGTTGATGATGTACTTGCCACGGTAGATAAGACCCTTCTGGTAAAGACGCACAAAAGTCTCCCGGACGGCCCGGGAGAGACCCTCGTCCATGGTGAATCGCTCGCGATCCCAGTCGCAGGAACAGCCCAGCTGCTGTAGCTGCTGGATGATCTTGCCCCCGTAGTTTCGCCTCCATTCCCAAACCCGCTCCAAGAACTTCTCGCGGCCCAGGTTCTCCCGCTTCAACCCCTCTTTGGCCAGCCCCTTCTCCACCACATTCTGGGTGGCGATACCCGCATGATCGGTGCCGGGCAACCAGAGGGCGTTGAACCCGTCCATCCGCTTCCATCGAATCAGAATATCCTGAATAGTGTTGTTTAATACGTGACCCATGGTCAGAATACCGGTGACATTGGGCGGGGGAATCACGATGGTGTAGGATTTTTTAGATGAATCTACCGGGGCGTGGAACAGCCCATGCTTCATCCAGTAGCTATACCACTTTCGCTCCACCTTATGGGGATCATAGTGTTTATTCAGGATCGTCTCGGCCAACCTCAACCTCTCTTTCAGACCCGGCAGAAAACCAGGGCGAAAAACGAGCTTACTCGTTTAGAAGTTAACAATAATAATAAAATAAAATCCCTCTGTCAACCCGTTTGTTAAGACGCTCCAAAAAACTCTCCTGAGCTCCCAGGGGCAAGGTCAGTTCTCTCCACAAATCCCATGTTCTTTGAAGCTTTTCCAGATCTGGGCAGTTCGCTCCCGGAGCAGAGAAAGGGATCCGTCGTTAACGATGAGGTAATCGGCCAATTTGGATTTATCCGGCGAGGGAAGCTGGGCGGCCATGCGATCCCGGATCTCCCCGGCAGAGAGACCCGTACGCTCCATCAACCGCTGGCGCCTGAGGTGCTCAGAAGCCTCCACAACCACCAGTTTATCCACCAGTCCTAGGACTCGGCATTCCACCAGCAAAGCGGCATCCACCACCACAATCCCCCGATAATCCGATTGGCGCAACGCAGCCAAGAGGCTCTTCAGCCGAGCCAGGATGGGGGGGTGGAGGATCTCGTTAAGACGCTCGCCACCCCGACGATCCCGGAAGGCCAGCCTGCCTAGCTCTCCACGGTTCAGGGAGCCGCCGGCCTGCAGAATTCCCGAACCGAAGGCCCCTGCCAGATCCTGGAGAATCCGGGGGTCTTTCTCCACCACCTCCCTGGCAATCTGGTCGGCATCGATAACCCGAGCTCCCCACAGGGCGAACATCCTGCTGACAGTACTTTTACCGGCGCCAATGCCGCCGGTAACACCAACAACCAGCATGGCCTGATCCCGTTCTCAGTGCGCCTCGTACCAGTTCTTCCCCACCCCAATGTCCACCTTGATGGGCACCTTCAAGCTCAGAGCATTTTCCATCTTGGAGCGGACCATCTCGCTCACCTGGTTCAACTCCTCCTTGGGGATCTCGAAAACCAGTTCGTCGTGGACCTGGATGATCATCTTGGCCTGCCGACCCCTTCCGCTCAGCTCCCGGTCAATCTCAATCATGGCCACCTTGATCAAATCAGCAGCGGTGCCCTGGATGGGCGTGTTGACGGCCGTGCGCTTGGCAAAAGCCACCATGGAGCTCTGTTCGCTGTTCAGCTCCGGCAAATATCTTCTGCGGTTAAGCAATGTAGTCACGTACCCTTTCTTCTGAGCCTGCCGGATGGAGCCTTCTACATACTCCTTGACTCCGGGATAGAGCTTAAAGTAGTCCTCGATGAACCGACCGGCCTGCTGAGCGCTGATCTCCAGCTGCCGGGCTAAACCGTAAGGGCTCATCCCGTACATGATCCCAAAATTGACCACCTTGGCCTGACGACGGAGCTCAGGGGTCACATCCTGCTCACAAACCCCGAAGACCAACGCGGCCGTGCGGGTATGCACGTCTTCATCTCGACGAAAAGACTCCAGCAGGGTTGGATCCTGAGAGAGATGGGCCATGATGCGCAGCTCTATCTGGGAGTAATCGGCGGAGAGAATATGGTGATTCTCGTCAGGTGCGCTGAAAGCCTGACGGATTTTCTTGCTAAACTCGGTGCGCACGGGAATATTCTGCAGGTTGGGCCCACTGCTGGACAGCCGGCCAGTAGCCGTCACGGTCTGGTTAAAAGATGTGTGGATACGCTCTGTTCGGGGGTTTACCATGCGCGGCAGGGCATCCACATAGGTGGATTTCAGCTTCATCAGCTGGCGGTAATCCAGAAGCTTCCGGGGCAGAGCATGCTCTTGGACCAGCTCCTCCAAAACCTCCTCTTTGGTGGAATATCCGGTCTTGGTTCGCTGGATGATGGGCAGATTCAGCTTTTCGAACAGAATTACGCCTAATTGCTTGGGTGAGTTAATATTAAATTGCTCACCAGCCAGATCATAAATCTGTTCTATCAACCCGTTCAGTTCCTCCTCCAATTCCTGGGACATCTCCCGCAGGAAATCCACGTCCAGGCAGACCCCATTCATCTCCATCCGGGCCAGAACCTCTACTAGGGGCATCTCCACCCGGGAAAAAAGATCCAATACGCTCTGCTCCTCCAGCTTCTCCTGCAAGATGTTCCATAATCTCCAGGTGAAGTCGGCATCCTCACAGGCATACCTGCAGGCTAAATTGACCGGGACCAGGGCGAAACTTTTCTGCGCCTTTCCCTTGCCGATAAGCTGCTGCAAAGGAATCTTCTTGTGGCCCAGATGTTCCAGGCTGAGCAGATCAAGGTTGTGCCTCCGAGCTGAGGGATTGAGCAGGTAGGATGCCACCATGGTATCGAATTCGATGCCACACAGGGGACAATCGTACCGGGCCAGGACAGTGAAGTCGTATTTGATGTTCTGACCACATTTCTTGATCTCTCCATCGCCCAGAAGGGGTCTCAGTTCGTCCAGAACCAGCTTCAGATCCAAGTTAGGCCCCTCCCGATGACCCACAGGTACGTAGTAAGCCTGACGGGGTGCGGCACAGAAGGATAACCCCACCAACTCCGCCCTCATGGGATCGATTGAAGTGGTCTCCAGATCCAGAACAAAGGAACCAGCCTTCCTCAAACTATCTAGCAGGCGGGAGAAATCCTTTCGGGTTGAGACCAGCGAGTAAATCACTTCCTCCTCGACATTCTCCACCGAGATCTCCCTCATCAGGCTGGTGAACTCCAGCTCCCGGAATAGCTCGAGCAATCTGGGGCCGTTAAACTCCCGCAACCGGAGATCCTCTATCTCGGTCGCCACCTCCATGTGGACCTTGATGGTCACCAACTCCCTGGACAGGCGGGCCAGGTCAACATTTTGCAACAGGTTTTTCTGAACTCTCCTGCTGGAGATCTCATCGGCCCGGGCGATAGCCGTCTCGATGTCCCCGAAGCGCTGAATCAGGTCGATGGCTGTCTTGGGGCCGATTCCGGGCACTCCGCTCACGTTGTCGGAACTATCGCCCATCAGGCCCAAAACCTCCACCACCCTATTCGGGGGCACCCCGAATTTCTCCTCCACTTTAGCCTCATCGAAGAGTACCGGATCTTCCCCTCTCCGACGAGGATTCAACACTTTGACTCTTTCGGAAACCAGCTGCAGGAAATCCTTATCTCCACTGACCAAAACCACTTCCAAACTCCGTCTCTCAGCACAGCGAGCCAGTGTTCCCATGAGATCGTCGGCTTCGAACCCCTCCTGCTCCAAGGTGATGATGTTCATGGCCTCCACCACCTGTCGAATGCGAGGCATCTGGTCTCTCATCTCATCGGGCATTTTAACCCGCGTAGATTTATAAGCCGGATATATCTTGTGGCGAAAGGTGGGAGCGGCCGTATCGAAGACCACGGCCAGATGGCTGGGTTTGTGCTCGCGGATGATCTTCAGCAGAGCGCTGGTAAAACCGAATACGGCGCTGGTGTTCTCTCCCTTGGAGTTGATCAGGGGGTTGCGGATGAAGGCGAAATAAGAGCGATAAGCTAAGGCATGACCATCGATGAGAAAGAGGCGTTTGGGCTCAGTCATAAGATGGGTTTCTCCCTTCTTCCCAACAATCAAGGCGAACTCTTAACTGTGCGGTGCCCTCTCCACCATCACCACTCGTTGGACCCCGGCATAATCTTTGATCACCCGGGGCTCACCGAAGGCCCCGGTCTTCACTATCAGCTCCCCCACCACCTGGGCCTGCCCGGCACCCACTTCCAGAACCAGAAGTCCACCTCCGGTCAGAAATTCCGGCGCCTCGGCTACCACCCGGCGAATGACTTCCAGCCCATCGGACCCTCCATCCAGAGCCAGTAACGGCTCGTAGTTGCGAATCTCCGGGGGCAAGTTCTCCAGCTGATCACTGCTAATATAGGGCGGATTGCAGACCACTGCCGCAAAGGCTCCCTTTTTTCCCTTCAGGGGGTCGAAGAGATCCCCCTGAGCAAAACTAATCCTCTCCACCACACCGTGTATTTGGGCATTTCTGCGGGCCAGCCCCAGAGCTTCTGCGGAGCGATCCGTGGCCCACAGCCGGACCCCAGGGAGATGGACAGCCAGGCTGACGGCGATCACGCCAGAGCCCGTGCCCAGATCGGCTATTTTCAGGGATGATCCCAAAGATCTGAGCCGCTCCAGAACTGCCTCTACCAGGATCTCCGTCTCCGGACGGGGGATCAGGGCCGCGGGACCCACCAGGAAATTGAGGGAGAAAAATTCCGTTTCCCCCATCAGATATTGCAGGGGACAACCAGCGAGACGATCCTTCACCAGGGCCCGGAAAGCGGACACCTCCCGGTCCTTCAGGGGACGATCGTAATTCAGGTACAGGTCGATGCGCCTGAGGTCCAAAACGTGTCCCAGCATCACCTCTGCGTTGAGCCGAGGGTTGTCCAGGTTTTTTTTCTTCAGATAGTCGGCGGTTTTGCTCAAGATCTCCGCGATGGCCCATACCCTTCGTTTCTCCAAGGCTCGCCCTAGCTTTTCGTGATTCAGGTGTTATTCTTTTTCCTGGGGATCATCTGTCTGGGTTTCCCGGAAGCGGCTCTCCGCCTCGACCAGTTTGGCCTTTATCTCTTTCAGCTCCTCTTCTATCAGGTAGAGTTGACGGTCCTTCTCCTGGATTCTGGTGCGCAGATTATTAACCCGTTCCCGATCCTGGCCTCCCAGAGATTTCTCCAAGAGCCTGATGACGATCTTCCTCTCTGAAAATATAAAATCTCGCACCTTCAGCGTTTTTTCTTGCTGAGCCTTCAAGCTCTGTACGCGTTTCTGCCGCTCCCTGGCGGCTTTATCGATCATGAATGCCCCCTTGGCCGAATGCTCGGCCTAAAACCTGTAGCCTCTCATTAAATCAGCGGACAAATGGGCGACCAGTGAAAAACCTGCCCAGAGACAAGGCAGGTTCTTCAGATCCGCTCAATCGTTGCCAAACTCTCTCAACTTCTCTTTCCTCTCCTCTGTTTTCAAGGTCTGAATCACCTCTTCCAGCTCGCCGGCTAAAACCTGCTCCAGTTTGTAAAGGGTCAACCCCACCCGATGGTCGGTCAGCCGACCCTGAGGAAAGTTATAGGTCCTGATCTTGGCGCTGCGGTCGCCGCTGCCCACCTGTGACTTCCGGCTCTGAGCAACGGCCCGGTGCTGCTTTTCTTGAATTTGGTCTAAAAGTCGTGCTCTGAGAACCTTCATGGCCTTGGCTTTGTTCTTATGCTGGGATTTCTCATCCTGGCAGGTGGCCACGATCCCTGTGGGGATGTGCGTGATGCGCACCGCCGAATCGGTGGTGTTCACGCTCTGCCCGCCGGGCCCTGAGGAGCGAAAAACATCCACTCGCAAATCTTTAGACTCAACCTGCACTTCCACCTCCTCTGGCTCCGGAAGAACCACCACGGAGGAGGCGGATGTATGTATGCGACCACTTGACTCGGTGATGGGCACCCTCTGCACTCGATGAACCCCACTCTCGTATCGCATCTTTCCATAGGCGCCTGATCCCTCTACGGAAAAAACTATCTCCTTGAATCCACCGATTTCCGTGGGATTTGAGCTCATCATCTCGGTACGCCACCCCTGTCGTTCAGCAAACTTCGAGTACATCCGAAACAGATCGGCCACAAACAGACTGGCCTCCCCCCCACCGGTCCCAGCCCGTATCTCCACGATGGCATTACCCCTGTCCCGGGGGTTCTGCGGCACCAACATCAGCTTCAGCTTCTCCTCCAGCCGCTGTTGCTCCCGTTCCAGCTCCTGGATCTCATCTCGGGCTAACTCGGCCAACTCCTCACCGGAACCTGACAGCAACACCTTGTCTTCCTCGATATTCTGGCGCACCTGAGTATATTTCTCATTCACCTCCACGATCCCGGAAAGGTCTTTGTACTCGCGAGCCAGCTTCTGCAATTTCTTCCCATCAGTCACAATATTTGGATCGCTGAGCATCTGATGGAGAGCGGAATGCCTGGAAATCAGCTTGTCCAACTTTTCCAGCATAGCACGACTTTTCTCTATTGGACGCGGGGGGGGGCCAGCGTCCTCCGCCTCAGGGAGCCAACGCCTCTTTTAAGGCCACCAGGGCCACGGCCATTTGACTGTCGTCAGGTTCTTTTGTAGTGATTCTTTGAAGCCACAATCCCGGGGCCATGAGCACTCTGGACAGTCGGTGTTGGCGAGTTCGCCCGGACAGCTTGAGCAGCTCATAGGAAACCCCGGCAACAAAGGGCAGCAGCAAAAAATGTATCAAAAGCCGCTGAGCTAGACCGGGAAGATGACCCGTCTTCAGGGCAAACACAGTGTCTGCCAGGGAAAAAATCAGGATGGCCACCAGGGCCACGATGAGCAGAAAACTGGTTCCACAGCGGGGGTGTTTGGTGCTAAAGCTTCTGGTCTGCTCAGGAGTTAGCTCACGGCCCGCCTCGTAAGCAAAGATGGACTTATGTTCCGCCCCATGATATTCGAACAGCCTGCGCAGCTCGTGAAACAGCGAGATGACCCATACATAGGCCAGAAAAAGGATAATACGAATGGCTCCGGCGACAAGGTTAAAGCTCATGGCACCTTTATGTATCTGCAACAAATTGGTCAACAGAAGCGGGGTAAAGAAAAAAATGGCCAGGCCCAACCCCAGACCGAGAATCAGACTGACCACCAGAAATCCTTCGTTGCGGGAAGATTTTTTTTTCCTTTCCCGGGTATCTTTCTCCTTCTGCTCGTCCTCCAGATCGGCCATGGCCACCTCTGCCGAGTAGTTCAGGGTTTTCAGGCCGATGACCAGCATCTCAAAGAAGGAAATCACACCTCGAATAATGGGTAAACCCAGGAGACGGTATCTTTTAGAGAGGGCCACATAGGGTTCTTTTTTCACAACTATCTGGCCATTTTTCCGCCTGACAGCGGTCACCACTCGTTTGGGGGAGCGCATCATCACACCCTCAATGACTGCCTGTCCTCCCACCTCGATCTTATCGGTTTTTCCGGACATCTTGATCGCTTTCCTCCCCATCTGGATGAGAAAAGGACGCTGAACCGGGTATTACCCGAGTAAAATCCCCTCAGCGCCCCAAGATTAAGCTATTGCTCGTTGCCCTTTGTATCGGACTGTTTCTCCTCCACCTGCTTGTCAGATTGCTTCTGATCCGGGGACTCCTCCGTTTTCTGATCCGCAGCCTTGGTTACCTTCCGATCCGGGGATTTCTTTGCTTTCTCCTCCAGAAATTCCTCCGTTCCAAACTCCTTCAGACCATACTTCCTCCGAAATCGCTCCACGCGACCGGCCGTATCCACCAGCTTCTGCTTGCCGGTGAAGAAAGGATGACAGTTAGAACAAATTTCAACCCTTATGTTACTCTTGGTAGACCGGGTGTGGATCACGTTCCCGCAGGCGCAGGTGACAGTGGTCTCCTTGTACTCAGGATGAATATCTTTCTTCAAAATAGCCTCCTAATAAATCTTTTCTGGTTCAAGAGTTTGATAAAAAATATAACAAAAATGCGTTCCCGATGCAAGAGAAAATGAGCCCGCTCAATCTACTCACTCATAGACTCTAAAAATCGCTTGTTGTTCTTGGCAGCTGTCATCTTTTTTTGTAGAAACTCCATCGTCTCTATGGCGTTCATTTCGTTGAGAAATTTTCGCAGAATCCAGATCCGGTTCAGCTCATCCCCGCTGAGCAGCAGCTCCTCTTTGCGGGTACCGGACCGATTGATGTCGATGGCCGGAAAGATGCGTCGATCGGCCAATCGGCGATCAAGAACCAGCTCCATATTTCCAGTCCCCTTGAACTCCTCAAAGATCACCTCGTCCATACGACTCCCCGTTTCGACGAGGGCCGTGGCGATGATCGTCAGGCTACCCCCCTCCTCGATGTTACGGGCCGCCCCGAAAAAACGCTTGGGGCGCTGGAGGGCATTGGAATCCACGCCACCGGAGAGTATCTTGCCACTATGGGGCACCACGGTATTGTGGGCCCGAGCCAGTCGCGTGATGCTGTCCAGAAGGATGACTACGTCGTGTTGATGCTCAACCAACCGTTTGGCTTTCTCCAGGACCATATTTGCTACCTGGACATGCCGCTCTGCGGGTTCATCAAAAGTTGAGCTGACCACCTCACCCTTCACCGATCTTTGCATGTCGGTGACCTCCTCCGGACGCTCGTCGATGAGCAGAACGATTAGTTGGATATTAGGATCATTAATGGTGATGCTGTTGGCGATACTCTGCAGCAACATGGTCTTACCGGCCCTGGGAGGAGACACTATCAGGCCTCTCTGCCCCTTACCGATGGGGGTAAACAAGTCCATGATCCTCATGGACAAATTCCCCGAGGGGTCCTCCAGCTTGACCTTTTCCTGAGGATACAGGGGAGTAAGATTGTCGAACAGGATCTTCTGCTTGGCCAGCTCGGGGTTCTCAAAATTTACCGCCTCCACGCGCAACAGAGCGAAGTATTTCTCTGTCTCCTTGGGGGGACGAATCTGGCCCGAGATGGTGTCTCCGGTACGCAGATCAAACCGCTTGATTTGTGAGGGGGAAACGTAGATATCGTCAGGACCGGGCAGGTAATTATAGCCGGGAGACCTTAAAAATCCATATCCCTCCGACAATATTTCCAGAACTCCAGCGGCGAAAATGTACCCGTTTTTCTCCGTTTGGCCTTCCAGGATCTTAAAGATCAACTCCTGTTTTCTCAGACCGCTGACCCCGGAGATGCTCAAATCCTGGGCCGCCTTTAATAGCTCGGGGATAGTTTTGGTCTTCAGTTCCACGATATCCATGTTTGTACCTCTTGGGGAGAGAAAATTTCCAACTCGGCGCGCATCCTATCACCAGTGTGTTGCCGGAACCGTTCCGGTAAAACTCACAGCAGCTCTGGCGGACCGGATCACATGTGAGTTGGCGCACTTATGCCGATCATCTTGAGGGCGTTTTTCAGAACGACCTGGGTGGCCTTAATCAAGGCGAGTCGAGCTGCGGTGAGACCTGCGTTATCAGTCACCACCCGGTATTTGTGGTAGAATAAATGGAATGCGGTGGCCACATCTCGGAGGTAAACAGTTAATCTGTGAGGCTCCAGGGACCTGGCGGCCCCCAGAATGACCTCGGGCAACAGGATGATTTCCTTGATCAGATCCAGCTCTTCCTTTCTGTTCAGCAAAGAGAGCTTCACATCTTCAATGGCAGGAAAAGTAACTCCCTGATCTTTTGCGTGTTTCAGGATACTAGAGATTCGGGCATGCGCATACTGAACGTAGTAAACGGGGTTCTCCTCAGATTGTTCCACAGCCACATCCATGTCGAAGTCCAGATGGCTCTCCAGCCGGCGCATCAGGAAAAAGAAGCGGGCTACGTCCGTGCCCACTTCTTTCACCAACTCCCGCATGGTAATGATGGACCCCGCTCGCTTGGACATCTTCACCGGCTTGCCTCCGCGAAGGAGATTGACCTGCTGAATAATACGCAGGTCCAGCCGGCCGGCATCTATTCCCAGGGCCTCGACGGCCGAGCGCATTCTCGGCACATAACCGTGATGGTCGGGACCCCAGAGGTCGATAATTCTATGAAATCCACGATCCAACTTGTTCTTGTGATAGGCGATATCCATCAGAAAATAGGTGGCCTCACCATCTTCCTTAATCAGAACCCTATCTTCCTCGTCGTAGAAATCAGAGGATCGGAACCAAACGGCTCCTTCCCGCTCGTAGATGTGCCCGCCCTCGGTCAGCAGGGCCAGGACCTCCTCCAGGACTCCCGATTTCTTCAAATTCCTCTCGCTCATCCACACGTCGTAGGTGACCCCAAATTGCTTCAAATCATTCTGCTGCGTGGTTACAAGTTTGTGCAGAGCCTGATGGCGAATTTTCTCGCGCATTTCGGCCGGCGGTAAGGAAAGATACTCGATGCCCACTTGATCAATGAGTTCCCTGGCCAGATCGATGAGGTACTCGCCGTGGTAAGCATCATCGGGAAGTTCCACGGACTCCCCCAAAAGCTGGCGATACCTGATCTCCACTGATTCGGTCAATCGTCTCACCTGGGCACCAGTATCATTGACATAGTATTCCCGCTCCACATAATGGCCCGTCGCCTGCAGAATGTTGGCCATGCTGTCGCCCACCGCAGCGGCCCTGGCGCTAACCACGTTCAGGGGACCCGTGGGGTTGGCGCTGACGAACTCCACTTGCACTTTCTGTCCTTTGCCCAGCTCAGATTTGCCGAAGTTTTTTTCCTGCCTATGAATCTCCAGCAGCTGATCCCACAGATACCGGCTGCCGTAAGTGAAGTTGATGAAACCGGGCGCCCACACAGACCAGCTCTTAATCAGTCCTCTGTTCAGCTTAAGCTTTTGGGAAATGGCCTCAGCAATGGCCATGGGATCTTTGCCTGCTTTTTTTGCCAGAATCATGGCCGCATTTGTGGACAGATCCCCGTGAAGATCCTTCTTCGGGTGCTCCAGCTGTATTTCATCGGCAGACAGGCGCGGCAATCCATCTGCCTGGGCAATCACCCGAGCTATTTTTTGCACAAGATATTCTTTTACCATTTCTCACCCGGTGGATTTCACTTTTTGGTCGGAGAGCATCTCCATGGGCGCATCGCCCCACAGATGCTCCAGCCTGTAGAAATCGCGAATTTCTCGGTCAAAAATATGCACCACCACATCCACGTAGTCCAGCAGCACCCATTTAAGGGCCGAATATCCCTCGATGTGCCAGGCTTTTATATTCTGCTTCTTCAAGCCCTCTATAATGGCATCGCTGATGGCCTTTACGTGGACGTTTATATTTCCTGAACAGACAACGAAAAAATCCGTTACAGACGTAAGCTCCCTCAAATCCAGGATCTTAACATCAATAGCTTTCTTGCTTAAGGCAATTTCCCCGGCGGCAATTGCAATTTCCCGAGCCGTGGTTCCCAACTAATCACCCCCTAAGATTTCCCGGAGTGGCGCTAGTTCCGCACAGTCCTTTCCCAAAATAAGCGTGACCTCCAAGAACAAATCCTCGTCCTTCTGCTGAATCACATTGTCCACACCGACAGCTCTAGCCACCTTCCAGGCACAGCTCATTTCCCCCACCCGGTCCACCACGATAGTCTCGGGAAATTCGAAATTCTCAGCATTGCCCATATTCACAACGTCAAACCCCTTTATTCTCAGATAATCGGTGACCTCTCTGGCCAAGCCGGCCTTCCCACAACCATTCAGCACCTCTACCCGTACTATCTTCTGCTCCACGGGCAGCGGCTTTTCCGGCACTTGGGTCACCCGACGAATTACGGAAAAGAGAAACACCATGAAAATGAGCACCAGAAACAGGATGCCCACCTCTAAACCCCGCGATCTGAGGTTCAGCTTACCGCGGGAATTTCTCTTGTGGGGACGTCGACTTGTTCTTTTTTTTCTGATCATGATGAGACGCAGCTTAACCCTTTGCGGTGTTGTATAAAATGCCTGACGAGGAGCTTCGGCCAGGACAGCCATGTCTTCGTGGCCGTTTTCAATGGCCACCTTCTCATCGACAAAAACCTTTTTATGGAGGTCGAGAGGTTTCAGGAGGGATTTCAACCGCTATCATGGAGACAGGCCTCTTCTTGTTGAGGCCGGAGGCAACAGTAGAACTCAATCTCCCATTGAGCCCCAACCGCCTCGAAATCTCCAAAGTGAGTCGCGGTAGTCGATCACGGGCTGCGATCGGTAGTTAAACTGAATGAAGACGTTGTCGATGGGCTGAAAGTCCAGTTGAAAAGCGGTCATCAAGGCTTGATTGCGGAAAGTCGAGGTGTTCGAATTACTTGTCAGGGGCCGATGGAAGTACCCCAGGTTTACCTTCACATTCAAACTCGGACAAACGCGGTAGGACAACATGTTCTGATAGAGACCAACCAAGTCCCCCGATTTTCCACGGGAGGAATAGACCAGGCCGTAGCTCTGGGACATGTGCAGCCGCTGTGGGTCCAACAGGGAAAGGCCCTGGCCAAAGCTACCGAAGATGTTCTGGCCGGACAAAGGGGAAGTCAGATCCGTTCGGACTACAACCCCAGTCCCCTCGGCCAACAGCACTGAGGGCAACAGTGCCAGTATACATATCAACAACCAGTTTGTTTTTGACCACATCATAAACTCGCTTCCCGACTCAGCACAATACGCTCATTTGTAAAACTATAACATATCTCCCTCAAATGTCAACCCTTTTTTTTACTTTTTAAGCTGGCCATGATCCTCTCCACTTCTAATAACTGACCCACGGAGTTCACGCCTACAACTTCCTCAGGATCACCGGCTATGACTGCCGCCACTGGCAGCTTCCGGGAACGCAAAATAGCAATGGCATCGGGCAGGTAGAATTCGCCCTGACGGTTGTCCTGGCCAATCTGGCTCAGGACCTCGAATATCAACGGGGCTTGAAAACAATAAGCTCCCGTGTTAATCTCCTTGACGGCCTGTTGTTGCTGGTTGGCATCTTTTTCCTCGACGATGACATCAAGCATGCCCCCGGGGGTGCGCAGGACTCGTCCATACCCTCGTGGGTCCTCTAGGATGGCCGTCAGCACAGTGGCCTTGGCGCTGGAGGCTCTATGTTGACTCAGTAAGCGAGAAACGATCTGGTCGCTGAGCAGAGGAGTATCACCGCAAAGGACTAAAAGCTGGCCACGAAAACCGGACAGGATTCCCTCAACCTGCAGCAGGGCATGGGCGGTGCCCAGTTGTTCTGTCTGGACAACAAATTCCACCGTTTCTTCCTGGAGAGCCTTAATCACTCGCTCTTTCTGATGGCCCACCACAAGGATGACCCGGTCCGAGCCGACAAGCCGGGCCGTCTGGATCACATAGGTCACCATAGGACGTCCGCACACCGGATGCAGGACCTTGGCCAGACTCGATCTCATCCGTTTTCCCTCGCCGGCGGCGAGGATCACCGTTACCAGGGATTTCATTTGTCTCGCTTCTCAGACCCGGGTCAACAGGTTGTCGATAAGCCGCGCCCGGCCGAACGTCACGGCCAGAGCAATGAGCACATCCCCCTCCAGTTGCTCCAAAGATCGAAGCTGTGCGGCATCCACAACAGAAACATAGTCTATCTCAGCCCTCTCTCCGGCCTCTATCATCCGGGTTATCCCCTGTATTAAGTTTTTGGCGGACCGCTCTCCTGCACCGATCTGTGACCCGGCCCACTCCAGAGCTCGAAACAAGACCGGGGCTTCGGCTCGCGCCTGAGGCGTCAGATACTCATTTCTGGAACTCATGGCCAGCCCATCGTGTTCTCGAACTGTGGGGACAATCACGATTTCCAGATTTTGTTTCAGATCCCTGATCATCCTGCGGATAACAATGGCCTGCTGGGCGTCTTTTTGACCGAAAACGGCCAAGTGGGGCTTGACGATGTTAAACAACATTGTCACTACTGTGGTCACTCCTCGAAAATGACCGGGGCGTGATGCTCCGCAGAGAACCTGTGTGAGTCCCTTCACCTCAATGTACGAGCAGTATCCCTTAGGATACATCTCCTCAACCGAGGGAACAAACAGGATGTCACAGCCCGCCTGCTGGGATAGCCGAGTGTCCCTGGTCAAATCGCCAGGATAGCTCTTATAATCCTCCTGGGGACCAAACTGGGTCGGATTAACGAAAATACTGACCACAACCAGCTGGCTGAGCTGACGGGCCCGCCGGACCAGGTTAAGATGACCCTCGTGCAAACAGCCCATAGTGGGTACAAAACCGACCTTTTTCCCAGCACACCGGGCCTTCTCGGCAATCATCTGCATTTGATCTATGCCTGTGACGACCTTCACGAAAAGCCCCTCCCCGGCTCCCAGAGCTCAGTAACTCTCCTCCGGGCTGGGAAATTTGACCTCCTTAACATCCTGGATATAGGCCTGGAAAGCCCCTCGCATCTGTTCGGCCAGTTGCGCGTAACGCCTGACGAACCTGGGCTTGAATTTCTCAAACAGTCCCAACATGTCGTGTACCACCAGCACCTGCCCATCACATTCAGGACCGGCCCCAATTCCTATGGTGGGGATTTTTAGCCGCTGGCTGATTTCCGCTGCCAGATCGCTGGGGATCTTCTCCAGAACCACTGAAAAGCAGCCCGCCTCCTCTATCGCCTGGGCATCTTGGATAAGGCGCTGCGCCTCATCCTGAGATTTCCCACGAACTCGATAGCCACCGAACTGATGGATCGATTGGGGCGTGAGCCCCAGATGACCCATCACGGGAATGCCCGCTGCGGTCAATTTGCCAATGGTCTCCACCATCCTCTGGCCGCCCTCGATCTTCACCGCCTCTGCACCGGCTTCCTGGAGAAGCCGCCCGGCATTAACCAGGGCATCTTCTGGGCTGATCTGAAAGGACAGAAAAGGCAGGTCGCCGATGAGCAGGGCCCTCTTTACGCCTCGCCGAACAGCCTTGGTGTGGTAGACAATTTCATCCATGGTTACCGGCAGGGTTGTCTCGTGGCCGGAAAAAACCATACCCACCGAATCGCCCACCAAGATGGCATCTATCCCCACCTCATCCAACAACTGGGCCGTCAGATAGTCGTAGGCGGTCAGAACGGCGATCTTCTCCCGGGACTTCATCTGTCGGAAGTGCTCAGCGGTCATCTTCTCATTCATGGCCCAACCTCTTTCCTCAAAACTATTTCCCGCAACCCAGAGCTCAGGAACAAGCTCGGAGATATCTCCCTTACTCTCTCATAGGCACGTAATACCTTGTACCCACGTGAGGCTTGCGGATCTGCTCCAAAAGATCCTCAAGATCATCGGGGTTATGCACGAAATCTATCTTGACCGTATTGACTACCAGAAGAGGGCAATCGGTATAGTGAAAGAAGAAATAGCTGTATGCCTCGTTGAGGCGCTGAATATACTCGGCAGAGATGTTCCGCTCGTAAGGGCGATTTCTCTCCCGGATTCGGTGCATCAGGGTCTGAGTGTTGGCCTGAAGATAAATGACCAGATCCGGTTTCGGGATGTCCCGGTGCAACAAGGACCACAGTCGTTCGTAGAGACTCAGCTCCTTCTCGTTGAGATTGATGTAAGCGAAGATTTTATCTTTGTCGAAGAGATAGTCGCTGACGGTCTTCTGCTGAAACATATCCTGCTGGGGAAACTCCATTTGCTGCCGATAG